>JAHJDU010000008.1 GCA_018812385.1 Pseudomonadota bacterium | reverse complement strand
TTCCATTTCAGCAACATCGATTCTTTCATAATAATCCATAGTCTCTTTAAGATGTGCGATAACGATCTTGCCTGTCAAGATTGGGTGGTTGTTCGTTACATTTGCATCCTCAAATCTTGTTCCATGTTCAAGCTCAACTTCCAACCCTTTTTGGAGTGTCTTAAGGGGAATATCCATCCCTTTGGTATTCACAATATTGAGAATCGTGGATGCTTCTTCTTCAGAAACGGTTGGTTCCGTAATTTTGGACCAGTCTCGCAAACCAATTTCATCGCACACTCTTTTTACTTCATTTGCAGTTATATACTCTGGCAGTTTCATTTTTTTCTCCTTTTATGATTGATCTAATGTCCTGGTTAATATTCAAAATAACCGGTGAAATCCGGTTCAGTTTTCTTGTGTACGCCCGGCATGGGCGTGAACTAATGGGGTGTAAGTCCCCTGTACGTGAATCCTGTTGGTGCATATAGCATTAGCAGAAGTATTAGCCGAAAACAAGGGCGGAGTGGTGTACAGGCGCGCTGTGGAGGTTCCATTTTCAAAGAGTCATCTACTGGAACGTATGCTTTCGGCAGAAAATATACGTCGTGTCTGGAAACAGGTAAGGGCCAACAAAGGTGCCCCTGGAATTCAAGCGGCGATTACGTCTCTTTACCGGAAGGAGTTGGTTTGCTTCTATGGAATACCGTTTATATGAATTATTGGTATTATGCGCGGCTGGATGAACTATGGCAACACAATCCGGCATGACCAATAAATGGCTGTCAGACCAAGGGTTAATATCTGTTAAAGAACAGTGGGTGAAAATACATTACATAATTTAACTGCTTTTTTGGCATGAATACTGGTTGAGTCAAATATATCCAGTTTATAGTCTTTTATGAGCAACCCAATTTCTGTACATCCCAGTATTATTCCTTCCGCACCATTTTCTACCATTTTATCCATTATTCTTAAATATTCGTTTCTAGATTCATCCTTTATAATTCCCTTAACTAACTCATTATAAATAATATAATTTATTCTTTCCATATCTTCTTTTTCAGGAATAATAACTTCAAGATTGAATTTGCTTTGTAAAAGGCTTTTATAAAAATCTTGTTCCATTGTAAATATTGTACCTAATAGCCCTATTCTCTTTATTTCTTTTGCTACTACTTCTTCCCCAACAGCTTCTGCAATATGTATCAATGGTAAACCAACTTTATTTTCAAAGTTACTTACTACCTTATGCATTGTATTGGTACATAAAACTATTAATTCAGCACCAGCAGATTTTAATGAATTACCTGCTTCTGATATTTTCAGTTCCAAAGTAGACCAATCACCTAAATATTGAAGTTCTTCAATATCTTGAAAATCAAATGAATAAATAAGGCATTTTGCAGAATGATTTTTCCCAAGTAGTTTATTGATTTCCATGTTAATTATTGAATAGTATGGTATTGTTGATTCCCAACTCATTCCACCAATTAATCCAATTGTCTTCATATTTTTACTCCTATTGTTTTCCCCCGAAGGGTCCGTCTAAAACCAGATTCACCGGCTGCGGTTTTATTTATCAGACAATTGATCCATCTGTTTGTTTGGATTGAACAACCAGATAAAGTTTTATATAATCTTAGGATAATTGAGTCAACGGTTTAAAAAAGGATACGGGAGTATGGACATAAAAATTACCAGGACAGCCGATACCATCCTCATGGTAAGACCCAGGGATTTTGGGTATAATGAAGAAACAGGGGGTGATAATGAATTTCAGAACAAACCGGATTTAGAACAGGAACTGATTAACACAAAGGCCAATGAAGAATTTGCCGCCATGGTGGACGGCCTTCGCAGCAAGGGGGTCATTGTGCTGATCCTGGAACCTTCCATCAGCCAGGATATTACAACGCCAGATGCCATTTTCCCCAACAACTGGTTTTCCACGGAACATGATGGCACAATTCTGACATATCCCATGATGGCAAAAAACAGAAAGGCTGAAAGACGGCTTCTGGAAGTGGAAAAACTTTTAAATGAAAACGGATATACCATTCGCAACTGCATCAACGTGGGAAGGCTGGACGAACCGAAAAAGTTCCTGGAAGGCACGGGCAGTCTGATTATTGATCATGTGGATGAAGTGGTGTATGCCGCCTGGTCCGAGCGATGTGATTCAGATCAGTTTGATAATTTTATCCGTTTGAGGTTTTACCCGAAAGGCATTTTATTCAATACGCAAAGTTCTTCGGGAAAACCGATTTACCACACCAATGTCATGATGAGTCTTGGGAAAAAATATGCAGTGATCTGCGCTGAGTGCATACCGGATAAAACGCAGAAAGAGCATGTGCTCGAAACCCTGAAATTATCCTTTGATGTCATGGAAATCACCATGGCGCAGATGGAAAAACATTTTTGCGGCAACATTCTGGAGGTCCGAAACCAACAGGATGACGCTTTTATTGTCATGTCTGAAACGGCAAAAAATGGATTTACAGAAGAGCAGTTGCAGTTTCTGGAACAATATGGTGAGATTTTAAGTTTTAATCTGTCGACCATTGAAAAAATCGGAGGGGGCAGTGCCAGATGCATGATGGCAGAAATTTTTTCCGCCAGGGAAAAGAATTTTTCATGATGTCGTTGTGCATAGCGAAGTCCCCTGATCGAACATCTAACAAAAACCCATCTAATGTCACACAAGACCGGAGGAGGATCACATTTGAAGTTTAGACATTTTTTTTATATTTCAGGAAGCATAGCGTTTAGAAAGTTTTTCCAGGCTTTGACGTATGGGCTTTTCAATAGCCGATTTTAAAACAGAACCGAGAAGCGTGAAGGGTAGTCTTGGATCAAAGTCGATAAAATAACAGAGTTTGGTTTTCCCTCCCTCTTCTGAGAATTCCATTCGGCCGGTATGATTTTTGATAGGGCTGCCCTCGGTGTTTGTCAAGCAAGTTGTCGCCTAAATTAAATCTGAAAATCCCACCAGTCTGCATTGATAAAAGCCAGCCATACTTTTCCGCTACCTGGGCAACGGTGAATCCTCTCTTTAAATCATCATTTGCCGAATTTGCCAATACTGGCATTTTCGGCAAATGGTATTGAAACGATGTCCGGGCCAGGCCCAATCTCTCTGCAATCCTGTCCTGCGGGATGCATAGGCAGTTCAAACGAAATATTTTGATGTCCAGGTCCATCTGGTTCACAGCGCGAAGATCAGCTATGTAAACGTCTACTGTCTGCCTTGATCTCCCGATGGCCTTTCCGAAGTTTACTATTGAGATATCAGCCATTCAAGGTACTCCGGGATAGATCCGGCCAGATAAAACGGAAGGTTTAAAAGCGTAAAGTCTTTTCCGTTTAAAGTCTTGATCCGGTTTATTTCCAATTGTCCGGAATATATTCTTACCGCATATTTGTGTGGGGTCCGGTCTATAAATTGGTGTAACGAACGAAGTCGTCCTGTGGCACCGGATTTGACTTCAACAGGTACTATCAGGTCTTCATACTGAATCAGGAAATCAATTTCGGCATTAGATTGTTTTTTTTCTCTGCTCCAGAAATGCAGTTTATATAACGGAGATGTTTGACAAGCCAGAAGCTCCTGCCCGACAATATGCTCTGCGATTTTACCCTGATAAACAGAATCAATATCATTCGTCCCAAATAATTCCTTTTGGAACCCACCAAAATAGTTCAGGATTCCTGTATCGAGAACTTGAAGTTTTGGAGATCTCTTGGTGTTTGGTACCAACGGAGGTTTAACAGAGGATGAAGGGTATAAAAGATAAATCAGCATTGCCTTTTCCAAAACTCTTAGCGCTTCACCCATCTCCCTTGATTTATAATTGGAATTTCCAAATCCCTGAAATTTGATTCTGTTCCCAGCTTCATAAAACGAATGGGAAACAGCATGACGAATAACATTTGCCATTGAATTATTTCGAGCATATTTTTCAACGTCATCAAGATACGAAACGATTAAACTATCGAATATACTATTCAATGAGATAATATCTTTCTGGTCTGAGTACCTTTGGATGATTTCCGGCATGCCCCCAATGATTGAATACGTGTGAAATAATTTCAGCAATTTGTCGTGTGCAAAACTTGGAGCAGGTATTTTATTTTTTATAATGTCCAGACTGTTTTTTTCATCCAAAGCGTTCAAAAATTCTTTAAAATTTAAAGGCTTCAACACAAGATACTCCACTCTTCCTACTGGAAAGCTGATATGAGTATCGATAGGTGTCTCCAAAAGAGATCCGGCAGCAATAATATAAAGATCCGGAAAGGACTCGTAAAAAAATCTGAGGTATGAAACAGCAGAAGGGCAGGTCTGAATCTCATCGATGAATATGAGAATCTTACCTTTTTGTTTCACCTGATCTTTATAAAAGAAGATTGCCTGGATCAATTCTTCTATGGGATAGTCCTGTTCAAAAATATTTCGCTCAACTTTGAGTTCAAGGTTCAGATAGAGGTATTGGTCGAATTCTTCTGAAAACAGTTTTATAGCTGTGGTCTTGCCAACCTGTCTTGCACCTCTCAGAATCATTGGTTTCCGATCGCTTTTTTTTGCCCAGGCTGATAATTTTCCTAAGATATCCCTTTTAAACATGTCGTCCTTGTCTATTTTTAGAAGATAAATATAATTTTAGACATAAAGTCATGTATATTTTCGGATAAATTTGATACAAAGTCAATAATAATTTTAATAATTAATGTCACAGAATCAGGTATCGTTAGGAATGCACCACCATCTTGAAAAATGACTGAGTTGACTTTTTTGCCAATAAATGAGCAAAGATTGTCTCGGGAACCTTCGCCTGGAAATTGATATTTTTCTTCTTTTGTTTCGATAGTTGGATTTGTTAAAATTCTTATAAGAGGGCCATTAAAATGGATTTCTATGTAGTCCATTACAAATGATATAATATTTAGCTCCTCACCTTTGAGCGTATTAATTGATATTAGATCATTCATTTATGCCTTGTTACCATAACGCAGAAGTCAGGGGCAGCCAGGGTTTCCACAGACTTCCTCAAAATTTATATTTTCAATTTTTCACAATTATGTCAGAGCGGCACAGCCCTGGCTGTCCCTTGAACTGACAGGTTAGCGCTATTTTTATAATGATTAGTTTGCTCCACAACATTTTTTATACTTTTTCCCGCTGCCACACGGACAAGGATCATTTCGACCAATCTTATCAGACTTTATAAGTTGCAGCGGATTTAACAATTTTTCCAAATCTGAAATGTCTTCTGGTTTGTCATAATCAAAGCCGATAATATAGTGCCATCCGTGCTTTGTGCATGTTTCAGCAACATACTTTGCCATTCCATCTGTATGAACTCGAACAACTATTGGTCTTTTTTCAGATCCTAATTTTGCCATTATTACGATACTTCCTTTAGTTTAAGTTGAGGTGCTAACGAAAAGCTAAGCCGGAGCGGCCTACGGGGCCGCGATCGGCTTTAGCGCTTGGTTAAGCGTTTTTTGTATTTTATATGCAGTCGTAAATATTTTTTTAACAACTCAACTGCGGCAACCGTGGGCAAAACGTTCTCAGCCACAGATGTATCATGAAAAAAACTATCACGAAATTTTTTAATTCTACTAAACTCCTGTATATCTATTTCCGCTGATGAGCTAGCAATGCAAGATGCCACAACTACGAATTGATCCACGATATTGTATTTACCTTTCATCAATTCACGTATTCTTTTAAAGTACCTGCCAGCTTGCCTTGCCGGATCTGCTTCAAGTAGGTTTTGGACAAACACTTTCTCGTATTCCGAAAATATGATTTTAATAAGTATTTCAAGCCCAGCCCAGCCAAACATAAAACGGCGGAGGTCGTCATTGTCTCTTGATATAGCTTTTGCAAGCAGTCTATATACTTTCATTTCCCGTTTGCTAACAGCTTTGATTTTGGCCCTGTGCTTCCTTAATAAGTTCCGCTGTAATGGGTATGGAGGAGTAAGCTTCTCCGCTTCCTGTGAGCGAGAATGAATATATAGGTTTGGCTTGCTCATCTATAAGGAAAACGCCACTTCTTAAATGCTTAATTTGTAATGGAATACGTTCACTTGCTAAACAAAAAGCTGCTAAAGTTGAATTAATTTCATCTTTGAAAAGAGAGACAATATCCTCTTTGTTGATGATGTCGAAACCCAAAGTGTAGTCATCTGTGTCCCTTAAAGGTTGATTAAGATCGGCTTCGGTCTTACCTTCACCTATAAATATAAGAGCTTCCGAATCTTCTATTTTCCCCCTTCTACTTTTTTGGATATTCTCAATATTTTCTTTTATCTGAGCGCTTTCGTCCTGTTGCCCTACCATCCCCCTCAACAGAAAATTACCAAGGGACAGCGCTCGATCTATATCGTAACAGTACTGGTCAGGCTTGTCGGTGAGGACAGCTTTGAGCGAGATAGTATCATTCTCTTTCGCGTGAAGTTGAATATCACCTTCCGCAGGTTTATGAGTTAAACCTCTAATTTGATAAAGCGAAATATATTTGAATCTCATCTTTTCTGCTCAGCATAACCACTTATTATCAGGTCAATTTTCCCTGATAACCTTAAGGTCACACGTAAGTTGAAAAAAGTATTAATATCAGGTAAAGTTTTCATAAATAATTCTCTATCCCAGGAAGGAAGACAGTGTCAAGCCAAAAAAACAAGCGCCTGCTGGATGAGGTAAGGGATATCATTCGGCTGAAACATTATTCTATCCATACGGAACGGTCTTACTGCGACTGGCTAAAACGGTTTGTGAAGTTCCATAACATGACTTCAAGGCAGGATCTGGAAAATGGTGAACAAAAAATCGAAGCCTTCCTGACCCATCTGGCGGTTAAGACGGATGTTGCACCAGCAACCCAGAACCAGGCCATGAATACCCTAGTATTTTTGTATAAAAAAGTGCTTAAGGCTTCTTTGGAAAAGGAAATTGATGCTGTCAGAGCAAAGAAAAAAATCAATATGCCGGTTGTAATGACAAGGGACGAAGTCAGGCAGGTCATCCACCTCATGGAAGGCGTACCTCAATTGATTGTGAAAATTCTCTACTGCCCCAGGAAAATTTATTCAGGGAGTCGAATTGACTCCGAAACAATACGACAGGCTTACTGACAAGACCATTGGATCAGTCCAGCCATGCTTTTGCGCTACCTGGGCAATAGTGAACCCGCGGAAGTGGGCAAAAGGAAGGGCGACTATATATTAGAAGCAAAACTCCATCCGGGTGCTTTAAAATACTATGAGGAAATAGGTGTCTATGTTTGTTTACAATATTTGCTTATGGGATAGGGGGTTGGTGATAAATCAACTGATGACCGGACAGATAGGAACTATGAACAATTTCTAAGTTCGGATAATAAGCATAGGCTTTTTTGTTCCAGTTTCCTGCACATTGCCTTTTCTTTGGGTTTTGTAATAAAAGTATTGAAAAATACGATAAAAACGTCATATTATCTTTCATTACTGGTTATAGAGAGGTGGTTTTACACATAACGAAAAATGAGGTGTTAATAATGAAGATCTTGGTAGGATACAAAGGAACTGATGTTGGTAAGGAGTTGATGAATATAGCGGTGAAGCATGCAAAAGCCTTTGATGGCGAAATTCTGATTGTAACCTCTATGATAGGCGGAGATAAGACAGAAAGGCAGGAATTAGCCGATGCTGAAAAAAATCTTGACCAGGCAAAAGCATATTTTGATGATTTTGGGGTTAAGAGCGAGATCCATCTGCTGGTTCGTGGTTTTGAAGCCGGAGAAGACATTGTAAGGTTTGCCAAATAAAAAAATATTGATGAAATCATCATAGGTGTTCGAAGCCGTTCAAAAGTTGGGAAACTGCTTTTTGGATCAACAGCACAGTTTGTTATCCTTGATGCCCATTGCCCGGTTCTCACTGTAAAATAAAGACCTGATGGAATTGATTAAATGTTTTAAGGCACTTTCTGATAACACCCGTCTTCGGTTGCTGTATGTGTTGCAGCAATACGAGCTCAATGTTAATGAAATAGTACTGGTTGTGGACATGATACAGTCCGGTGTTTCAAGACATTTGAAGATCCTTTTGGATTCAGGACTGTTAACATCCCGCAGGGACGGAAGCTTTACATATTATTCTGCAGCTAAAAATGATACAACCAGATCCTTGATCAGGCTGCTTGAAAAAAATCTTGGTCATAAAGATATTACCCGCCGGGATCTGGAAAAATCCAGGGAAATGATCAAGATCCGTCAAAACAGAACAAAACGATTTTTTAAAATAATCGCACCCCAGTGGGATAGATTGAAAAAAGAGGTGATTGGCAGTTTTGATCTGAATTCCATGATTAAAGAAAAACTTATTTTTAATGGCAAGATTGCTGATCTTGGTTGCGGAACCGGAGAACTCATTGAAAGGCTTTCCCGGGAAACATCGCATAAATTCATAGGCATAGACTATTCACCTGAGATGCTTGAGCAGGCAAGATTAAGGCTTTCAGGGACAAATAATGCAGAGTTAAGACTGGGCGAACTTGAACATCTTCCAATGAAAAATGAAGAAATTGATACGGCAATAATGAATATGGTTTTACACCATATTTCACAGCCGGAACTGCCAATAGCTGAAGCCTACAGGGTGCTTAAACCGGAAGGTTTCTTTATCCTGTCTGATTTTCAAAAACACGATCAGAAAAACATCAATGAGATCATGGGTGGATCATGGTTTGGATTTGAAAAAGAAAAGATAAGAGCCTGGCTGACAGACACAGGTTTTCACCTAAAGACTATGGATTCATACCCTGTAAATCACGGGTTGACCATTAATGTGTTCACAGCACAAAAATAAACAATTCAAGGAGGAATTATGATCATTCCAATAATTCTGGCAGGCGGGTCAGGCACAAGGCTGTGGCCATTGTCAAGACAGCTTTATCCAAAACAGCTGATTGATATATATAATGAAAAAACCATGCTGCAAAATACAGTGTTGAGGCTCCAGGGGCTTGAAATGATAGGTTCTCCCATTGTCGTATGTAATGAAGATCATCGATTTATGACAGCAGACCAATTAAAAAATATAGAGATAGACTCCCTGGCCATTATCCTGGAACCCATTGGGAGAAATACAGCACCTGCCATCGCCCTTGCAGCCTTAAAAGCAATGGAACATGAAGAAGATCCCATACTTCTTGTGTTGCCAGCTGATCATGTGATTGAAAAAAAACTTGATTTCCATGCCGCCATACAGGCAGGGCTAATATATGCTGAAAAAGACAATTTGATAACATTCGGAGTTATCCCGGATTCTCCTGAAACCGGATTTGGTTATATAAAAAAGGGAAAGCTGTTGGAATCTGCCACGGGTGCTTCTAAAATTGAGAGATTTGTTGAAAAGCCAGATCTTGATACAGCTAAAAAATTTTTTGATTCTGGATCATACTGCTGGAATTCAGGAATGTTTATGTTCAAGGCATCGGCAATTATAAAGGAGCTTGAAACCCTTGCACCGGATATTATGATGCCGTGTAAAGGCTTAATAGAAGCGGGTGTTCAGGATCTGGATTTTTTCAGGATAAGCCTTGAAGGATTTAAAGATATTCCGTCTGATTCCATTGATTATGCTGTAATGGAAAAAACCTCAAAAGGAATCGTGATTCCCTTTGATGCAGGGTGGAATGATTTGGGATCATTTGATGCCCTGTGGCAGGCAGGAAAAAAGGATGAAAATCTGAACGTCATAAAGGGAGATGTTATGACCCATGATGTCAAAGGGTCATATATTAATTCTGAAAGCAGCCTTATTGCAGCGGTTGGCATTGAAAATTTTGTTATTGTGGAAACAAAGGATGCGATTCTGGTATCTCCCCGGGACCAGGTTCAGGATGTTAAAAAAATTGTAAAGCAGTTAAAGGATAATAACCGGAATGAAATTATCAGCCACAGGAAAGTTTACAGGCCCTGGGGAAGTTATGAGACAGTTGATTCAGGACACAGATTTCAGGTAAAGAGAATTACAGTTAACCCTGGAGCAAAGCTGTCGCTGCAAAAGCATTTTCACAGAGCAGAGCACTGGACTGTTGTTTCAGGCGCTGCCACAGTCACCAAGGGAGAAGAGGAGATGCTTCTCAAAGAAGATGAATCCACGTACATCCCTTTAGGAACCCTGCACAGGTTGGAAAATCCCGGAAAGATATCCCTTGAGCTCATTGAAGTTCAGTCCGGCTCGTACCTGGGTGAGGATGATATTGTCAGGTTTGATGATGTTTATGGAAGAAATGAGAAAAACTATTGCAAAGCAAATAAAAATAATTAACACTGTTTTTTCAATAAATATGTGCGCATAGGATTGTAATGTTAAAATTAATTATGGAGCAGGTCCATGACTGATGAAATTTCACAAAGCATGAAAGGAAAATTTCTCCTTGCAATACCAGGGCTTCCTGATCCTAATTTTTCCCAGACAGTGACATGCATGTGTGAACATAATGAATTTGGTGCACTTGGTTTTATTGTGAACAAAGTACATCCGCTTCTTACAGGAAGGGAGTTATTTGAGGATTTGGAGATTCAATGTGACAAGAGTGTTGATACCCTTGAAATATATCTTGGCGGACCGGTCCAGCCCAGTGGAGTGTTTGTTCTTCACGGTCCTCCTTTTGAGTGGAATGAAAGTTTAAGGGTTACAGACAATCTGGCTTTGAGTAATTCAAGGGATATCCTTGAGGCGATTGCCCTTCAAAAAGGGCCAAAGTCCTTTATGATCCTGCTGGGATGTGCTGGATGGGGGCCCATGCAACTGGATAATGAATTGAGAGATTCAGCCTGGTTGACCTGTCCTTTATCTAAAGAAATAATTTTTTCGACAGGTATTGAATTGAAATATGAGAAAGCAATTATGATGATATAAAAATTTTTCCTGCCAAAACCATGACAAATAAAACAAGTCCTATAAATTCCATTGAAAAAATAATTGATGATGCGCTAAGTATTTTTCAATTGGTGGAAGATGTTCCCCAACTTAAGGACCACTCATTTAATGGTTATAAAGAAAGCATACGCAGGATTCCAGGGCATATCAGTGAAGGGCAACTGAAAATAGCTGTTGTAGGTGTTATTAAGTCCGGGAAAAGTACCTTTGTTAATTCTCTTTTGGGAAAGGAATTGGTGAAAAGAGGGGCAGGTGTTATCACCTCGATTACCACAAGAATTCGAAAAGGGAAAAAAAATCAGGCCACCTTTTATTTTAAATCATGGGATGAAATAAATTCTCAATTACAAAACGCCTTATTGCTTTTTCCCCATGACGGATCAGACAATAAAATGTTGAGTGATTTTGATATCAGAAGAAAAAATGACAGGAATTATCTAAAAAAAGCCTATAAAAAACTTATTCATGATTTTTCCGGCGCAAAAGCTGAAATTCGTCCTGAAACTCTTTTGATCAAACATGCGCTTTGCGGGTTTGATACCTGCAAGGACCTGGTTCAGGCTGATGAGAACGTTATCTGTTTTAGTTCCAAAGAATTTGATAAGCATAAGGACTATACATCTGATCCTAATATTGCCTTTTATATCAAGGATGTCTGCCTTGATGTCTTTGGTAAAACAATGGATCCTAATGTAGAAATTGCCGATTGCCAGGGAGCTGACTCAACTGACCCAGCCCAACTTGCACAGGTTTTAACCTATCTTGAATCATCAAATCTGATTATCTATTGCGTAAGTTCCAGGATCGGATTAAGGCAGTCAGATATTACGTTTTTAAAACAGATTAAAAATTTAGGGCTTATAGAGAATATTATTTTTATTAATAATTGTGATTTAACAGAGCATGAAAATCTTGATGATCTGATTAAAATAGAAACCAGTATTAAAGAGACCCTTGAATTTTTAGAGATTCATCCCCGGATATTTTCTTTTTCTTCACTTTATAACCTCTTTTTAAACCTTGAATCCAAATTAAATAAAAAGGATAAAAATCGGTTAAAATTCTGGCAGGAAGAAAAGAAAATCGTTCAATACTGTGATTTGAAAACACAGGAATTTAATTCTTTTTTCAAGCAGATAATGGATAAAAACGGGCATGGGCTTTTAATATCAAATCATTTGAAACGTCTTGATATTATCATGGGGCAATTGGATCAAAGGACTAATATTTTCCTTGGTCTGCTGTCTTCTGATAAATCAAAGGAAGAAAGGGCAAGACAGACATTGAATAATTTACACCACAATGCCTCCCGGCTGGAAGCCATTGTGGAAAACTCCCTGGATGGCGCTGTCAGCGGTTTAAAAGAGGAAATAGAATCAAATTTAAAAAATGCGTTTATCCATGATGACAAAGGCATTTTAAAAAAAGCCCGGGACTATATTCGGACAACTTTTCTTGATGTGGAAAAATATAAATCAGTGACAGAGGAATCAGGATTCAAACAAATTTTATATTTAATGTTTCAGGACTTTAAACGAGGGTTGGACTTATATGTTATAGAAGAGGTTAAACCGGAATTAAAAAGATTTGTTCAAAGCCAGGAAGAAAAAATCTTTTCCTATTTTCAATCTTTGTTTGATTCATACCAGATTGACTTGTTAAAAGCCGATCATTATTCACAATTTGAAACCGAGCCAAAATTGGCACACCAGCAAAGAGATTTCATTTATTCTGTAGATATTGAAAAAATAAAAAAAATATTGGGGCTTCAATTGCCGGCCGTGATATTTGAAGCAAAATACACATCTATGATCAAGACCAATGTCTTAACCGATTTTGGCCTGCACACCGTGTCGCAGATATTGTTTTCTTTATTTAACAGCAAATCCAATTTTTCATTTTCTCCAGGATTAAAAAAAGCAGCAAAGAAAATCAAAAAGGAAAATCAAAAAATCATAAAAGATCAATTTGAACAATATCACATGAATTTGAGGGCAAATTATTTTTTGCCTTTGATTGAGGCTGCCACAAGGGATTTTAAAGAAAAAATAAATGAGCGGTTCAACCAGTATCAGTATTTTAAAGAAGAGATGGAACACCTTTTTTCTTTAAAACACTCAGAAAAAAAGGAACAAAAAAAGA
>JAHJDU010000074.1 GCA_018812385.1 Pseudomonadota bacterium | reverse complement strand
CTCACCCATGAGCTTGTGCTCTTGATATCGTTTAAGGGCAAAGGGTTTCAACATGTCAGGGCAAATGTCCGTTGCCATGTATTCAGCCATGTATTTGCCTACGGCAGAGCAGGATTTAAATCCAAAATAGCCCCATCCACAGTCCATGAAAAATCCTTCAACATGATTATTGCCCTCCATGATGGGAGCCATGTCAGGTGTCATATCAGCAAGCCCACCCCAGATTCTCATAAACCGGACACCTCTTAGACAGGGTAAAAATTCAGACAATGCTTCAGCCTGATGTTTGATGTAGTGAGCCGTATTCAAGGTGGTATAGTTAGGCCAGGGATCCATGTGGGCACCCGTGGCGATTTCACCTTTCAAAGTCTGGTTGGCATAGCAATGGTAGGCGCCCGAGGAAACCACATGATCCAGAACCGGTTTCAAAGGCTGGGTCACCATGGCCTGGATTGTCAAAACACTGATGGGAAGCTTGATTCCCAGCATGTCATAGATCAGGGCCGCAGAATAGCCTCCGGCTGAAATCAATACCTGTTTGGTATTGATGACCCCACGACTGGTGGTCACGGAGGTTACTTTACCATTTTGCGTACCAATTCCTAAGGCTTCGGTCTGCTGGTGAATCTCAACACCTTTTCTGGCAGCACCTCTTGCAAGTCCCCAGACCACGGCATCATGGCGAACAACACCACCTGGCGGGTGGAACATGGCGCCATGAATGGGAAATGTAATATCCTCGGAAATATTCAAGGCCGGAACCAGCTCTTTTGCTTCTTTTGCATCAATGAGATGACTTTCCACCCCATGAAACTGAGCTGTGGCAATTGTCATGCGGGCCGCCTTCATGGCAGCTTCAGAGTGCATGAGGTTTAGGTTCCCGCAATTATTAAACATTAAATTGTAATCCAGGTCCTTTGTCAGAACCGGCCAGAGATCAAGGGCTTCCTTATAAAGGGGAACATTATACTGTGTCCGCTGATTGGCGCGAACAATAGCAGTATTCCTTCCAGCACCGCCAAATCCGATATAGTTCTTCTCTATAATCGCGATATCCGTGATGCCATGTTCTTTTGCAAGAAAATATGCCGTTGCCAGGCTGTGAAGCCCGCCTCCTATGATAACCACGTCATAACTTGATTTAAGCTTGGTCTTTTTTCCCCACATGGGTTTACTTTTCAAAAACATTAGCCTTCTCTTAAATTATGGATTGTTGTTAAATTACACCTTATCCGATTTTAGCTTTAATCTATGAAATGAATTGTGTCAAGTTTTTATTTTATAAATGATATAATTTCTTTCATTGATGCTTGACAAACTTATTCCGCTTCTATAAAAATGTGTTAAATTAACTTCTTATTTTAAAAACAGCTGTTATTGCAGACATACTATATTAACAAGGCAGAAGAATAATGAATGATCCAGCATCACATCCCGTAATTAATGATATCTCCAGCAAACTGGAGTCCCTGACCCCCAAGGCCCAGACCCTTGGGACCTATATCATGCAAAATCCTTCCAAGGCTGTTTTCATGACCACAAAGGAATTGGCTGAAACCTGTGGAATAAGTGAAGCCACAGTGGTTCGATTTGTGAGCACCCTGGGATACAAAGGATATTCCGAATTTCAGGAAGCATTAAAGGATTTTGTAAACACAGGTCTTTCTCTTCCTGAAAGAGCTGACATCAAAGGCATTAAAGAACCAGGGACGGACAGACTTCACCGGGGTATCCTGGAAGAATTGAACAACCTTAAATATCTCTATGAAAATATTAATATTGAGACAATGAACCAATTTGTTGAGCACCTGAATAAAAGCCATTCTGTCTATGTTGTCGGCTCAAGGCTGTCCTATACATTTGCATATTACCTGGGCTGGTCTTTGACCAAGATCAGAAAAGGGGTGCACATCATGAAAGGCAGTGACTCTACCTGCTTTGACATGCTGACCAATGCCCACCCCAACTGCCTGGTAATCCTTATGGCAACTTCCCGGTATCCCAATGAACTGATCAAATTAAGCAAGATGATCCGCCGCAGCAGCCACACCCTATTAACCATGAGTGACAGCTCCATCTGCCCGGTAATCGGGTTTGCAGACCTGTCCCTTGTGGTCCCGTCAAGATCCATCCCTTTCATTGGAAATGTCTCGGGCATACTGGCCGTAATCCAGTATCTTGTCCAGGAACTGGCCAATAGGAAAGGGGAGGAATTGACCAATTATCAAAAACAACTGGAACAGGTTTATCTGGAAAACGATGTCCTGTTTAACCTTGAACCCAAATAATTGGAAAAACAACACATGCTACAAACCCAGGAAGAACTGCTCAATGTACTTACTCAAATCAACATTGAATACACAAACCATGAACATCCAGCCGTGTATACTGTTGAAGAAGCAGACCTGCATCACGACGGCATAGAAGGTGCCCACAGTAAAAATCTGTTTTTTAAGGATAAAAAGAAAAATCTGTTTTTAGTGGTCACCCTTTCTGACAAGCCCATAATAATCAAGGAAGTGGCAAAAAAAATCAATGCCAAAAGTCCGTCCTTTGGAAAGCCGGATCTTTTAGTCCAGGTTTTAGGCGTAATTCCAGGTTCAGTTACTCCCTTTGCCCTTATCAATGCCCAAAACCATGATATCAAAGTGATATTGGACAAAGATTTGATGGAAAACAAACTTCTCAACTTCCATCCCCTGGTCAATACGGCAACAACAACCATTGCCTCTAAAGATCTGATAAAATTCCTGGAACACTGTAATCAGGAGTTTGAAATTATCCGATTATAGCGTGACCCCTCAGATTCATGCCGATTGAAACCGGGGGATGATCCCGCCCACAACAGGTTCATAATACCGGTAAAGGGTTTTTTCCCCCAGCAACTCATCTATCTGGCGCTGGATTGCCATGCGTTCCTCGCTGTGCATCCATTTGTTCCAGTCTTCCAGGGTATTCCAGGAACTGATGATCAGATACTCCCCATCACAGTCCAGGCAGCTGAAGGTCTGATCTGTCAGAAATCCTGGTTGAACTGTGACACGGGATCTGAGTTGTACGATCAAAGGCGCCAGTTTGCCTGCCATGGTCGCATCCTTTACCGTTCGTCTGATAATAATGGAAACTGCCATAATACCCTCCTTTTTTAAACCAACTAATGATAAAGCAAAAGTGCCGACAGGAATGCAGCAAAAAAATCGAAAAATACCAGAGTTAAGAAAATTGATCATTCAGTTTCAGTTGAGGTTCATCGGTTTGAACTCTTATAGTCTATCAATTTGTCTGATTTATTGTCAATATATAATCGAAATTCCATCAGGGCAATTGCATATAAAATGACTGGTATTTGACGGTAGGCAAAACACCCGTTGAGGGTGCATAAATTGCTATCAAAGCTTGATTCTATAAGGGTTAGCAAAGATAGGGCTCCCTAGTTTCTAAGGAAGCATATGACCTGTTCCACAAATAAGTGGAACAGGTAGAGTTAATTTTCAAAAACCTTCGTAAGTCTTTGAAATGGTTATCTCTTTTGCTTAATGATTTGATTTTATTAACCGACATTTCCTTAAGGGTTCAAAAAGCTTCGGTAAATCACGGCCTGAAATAGAACCTTTTTTGTGGGACCCTGAAAACCCCGATGGCCTTTCTAAACGCAGGAGAAAAGAATCCTGTATATTGTCAGAAGAACCTTGATCATTGGAAAACCAATTATCCTTCACAAAGATGATGCTATGCAAGATTAATTGATAAATTTGTTTGGATTTAATATGCTTTCCAGTATTTTGCAATTGAAATCACCATCGATATTGTCACGCCAAATTTTGGCTCTTACTTTTAAACCAAGCTTTACAAGCACCTGAGATATTGATACAGATGCAGAAGTTTTATAAAGCTGTTTAAGCAGGGCTATCAAAATGACACTGACAGAAGCTCAAACAAGAAAAGAACTTATTGATGTAAAACTTGGCAAAGCTGGTTGGAATATCAACGATAAAACTCAGGTTATCGAAGAGTTTGATATTCATGTCGGTCTTCCTGATTGTGTTGAAGAGCCTGTTACACCCTTTCAGGGTCATCAGTTCAGTGATTATGTGTTGCTGGGAAAAAATGGTAAACCATTAGCGGTTATTGAAGCAAAAAAAACATCAAAAGACGCAGAACTTGGAAGAGAGCAGGCAAAACAATATTGCAGTAACATTCAAAAAGAACATGGCGGTAAACTTCCTTTCTGTTTTTATACCAATGGTTTTGATATTTATTTTTGGGATCTGGACAATTATCCCCCAAAAAAAGTGATTGGTTTTCCAATCCGGGAAGATCTTGAGCGATATCAATATATCCGTGAATATAAAAAAGTTCTGGCCCGTGAACTCATCAATATCGATATTGCAGGCCGGGACTATCAGATCCGGGCCATCCGTGCGGTTATGGAAGCCCTTGAAAAAAAACAGCAGAAATTCCTGCTGGTCATGGCCACCGGATCCGGGAAAACAAGGGTCTGCATTGCTCTTGTGGATGCCTTAATGCGCGCGGGATGGGCAGAGCGGGTATTGTTTCTTGTGGATCGGATTGCATTAAGAGGCCAGGGTCTTGAAGCATTTAAAGAGCATCTGCCCAATGAACCCAGGTGGCCCAAAGTAGGAGAAAAAGCCATTGCAAAAGACCGCAGGATTTATGTCTCAACGTATCCGAGCATGCTCAATATTATCCGCAATGAGGACACCCCTTTATCACCCCACTTTTTTGATCTGATTGTCATTGATGAAAGCCATCGATCGATTTATAACACCTATAGTGAAATCCTGGAGTATTTTAATACCGTGAGTCTGGGTTTAACCGCAACACCCACAGACGTTATCGATCACAACACTTTTAAGCTTTTCAACTGTGAAGACGGACTGCCCACTTTTGCTTATTCTTATGAAGAAGCGCTCAATCACATCCCTGCATATCTATGCGATTTCCAGGTCATGAAAATACAGACCAAGTTTCAGGAGAAAGGGATCAGCAAGCGAACCATTTCCCTTGAAGATCAGAAAAAACTGATGTTGGAGGCAAGGAGGTCGAAGAGATCAATTTTGAAGGTTCCCAGATTGAAAAACAGGTCATCAATAAGGGTACCAATGCATTGATTGTAAAAGAGTTTATGGAGGAATGCATCAAGGACACGGATGGTGTTTTGCCGGGAAAAACCATCTTTTTTTGTTCCTCCATGTCCCATGCAAGAAGAATCGAAAAAATTTTTGATTCGCTTTATCCTGAATATTGTGGAGAACTGGCCAAGGTAATGGTGTCTGATGACCCCAGAGTTTACGGCAAGGGAGGCCTTTTGGACCAGTTCACCCACAATAACATGCCCAGGGTGGCGGTGAGCGTGGATATGCTGGATACAGGGATTGATATCCAGGAGATTGTCAATCTTGTCTTTGCCAAGCCGGTTTATTCCTATACCAAATTCTGGCAGATGATCGGCCGGGGAACCCGGCTTTTGGAAAACCACAAAATCAAACCCTGGTGTCCTGAAAAGGATGTTTTCCTGATCATTGACTGTTGGGATAATTTTGAATATTT
>JAHJDU010000073.1 GCA_018812385.1 Pseudomonadota bacterium | reverse complement strand
GTTCCCAGCAGAAGAATCCCGATCCGCCGATCCAGTCCGGTTTTGCTGAGGGCTGCGGCAAAGGCAAGGACACCAAAGATAAAAATGACTGAATCCTTTGCATAGGCCTTGGCGACCATACTGGGGGGGAAAATTCCGAAAAAATACATGAACACGCCCACAAGAAGAGCGGTAATGCCTATGGGAACCGCTCCTGTTGCCCAGAAAAGGGCTGCAACCAGAAGGGTTCCAATCATTACCTTTGCCCTTAAGGCGACTTTTTCAACATCGGGAGCCGTATTAATGACTTTTCCATCCGCGGTTTTTGTTTTGGTATATAATTTTGCTTGTTTCCCATAGTACTCTGTAATTGTCTGGCCGTTTTCCATTTTTTGATATTCTGCATATCCAGCGATGCCTTCGCTGATATTTCCGGTCTTTTTTGCAGACAAAAAGCCTGTCAGCTTCTGGGGTGTCGGCATAAGTACCATGGCCAGAAAAATAATGGCCCCAAGGAGGATGATGCCCGGACGGGCATTTTGTACGCCGATCAGCCAGCTTTTAAGGCTGGTTCTCTGAACGTCCGGAATTTCATTTCTGGCCATTGCATAGATGCGTTCTTCACCGGCCGCATTGATCTGGGCAATTAAGTCATCAATGGCGCAGGGCTTTTCCACGTAGGAGAATACGTCAAATTTTCCGGTAACCCTTGCCGATTCAATACTGCCATGACCTGTGTGCATGATAACCTGGACTTCAGGCCGCAGTGTTTTTATTTCCTTTAGGGTCTGTATTCCATCCATACCCGGCATTTTCTGATCAAGGACGACCACTTGCGGGTTCTCGTGACGTATTATTTTTATGGCATCTTCGCCATTGCTGGCATCAAGAACATGGAAGCCTCTGTGACTTAGCTGTTTTGCCAGATTTTCCCGGAACCGGTCTTCGTCATCGATCAATAATACCTTGAGTTTTTTATCATTTCCATTTGCTGTTTTCTGCTCTTCCATAATCCTTCCTTTTATTATCCTAATGTTTGATTAAAATATAAAAATCTTTATTGTTTCATCACACTCTGTGAATCGGCAGCGATATTATAAATGAACTTCCAACCCCTTGTGATGACTGCACATCGATGACTCCGCCAAGGGCTTCTACAATATTCAATGACACACTCAAACCAAGCCCGGTTCCTTTTCCCACCTCTTTTGTCGTGAAAAATGGATTGAATATCTCATTGAGCTGTTCCGCAGACATTCCTTTCCCCGTATCTTTGATCATAATTTGTATGTCCGGGTCATTTCTAGTGGTGGTAATGGTTATTTTTCCAGATCCTGAAATGGCATCTCCTGCATTATTGATAAGATTCAAAAAAACCTGGCGGATCTGGTCGTGATCCAGCATGATTTCCGGCAGACCGGGATCATAATCCCGTATAATTTCAATATCTGCCACCATAAATTCGCGTTCTTTGAGCCCGCCCATTACCTCATCCAGAACCTGGTTTACATTACAGGGCGCAAGCTTGGACTCGCTTTTACGTCCAAAAGCCAGAAGCTGCCGGGTAATGGTTCTTGCCCGAAAAGCCGCCGAGTCAATGGTATCAATTTCCTTAATAATCTCTTCAGGGCTTGGGTTAAGGTTGAATTCAGGATTGAGCATATCCCGGACAACCCCGCTGGTTGCAACGATGATAGCCAGGGGATTATTGATTTCATGGGCCACCCCTGTAGCAAGTTCTCCCACGGAAGCAAGCTTTGAGGCATGAAAGAGCTGGTGCCTCAGCTCATCCTTTTTTTCCACCATAACCCTGGCATGGTCTATCATCCTGCTATTTGCAAACCATATTCCCACGGCAATGCCAAAAAAAACAATGGCAAGGCTGATGGTCATAATACGCCTGCTCTGATACATCTTTGCATGGGCAATATTCAACGGCTGTCTGATAATCAATGCCCAGGGCGTTTCTTTCAGCCATGCATAACCAATGAGGATGGCATAACCGTTTTCGTTGATTTCCATTACACCTGATTGAGTCGTTGCAGGCGGGATATATTCGCTCTTGCCCAGCAATTCTCCCCTGTCCGGATCAACAATTTGATAAAGTCCCTCTTTATTGATTAAAGAAGCTTCAACCTCTTTTCCGTGGTTTATGGATCTCAAAAACATATAAAACTTATCAGGATCAAGGGTGGAGCGCATGATAAAAGGATTTCCATCAATGATCTGCCTGACTGCGATGGTAAAATGTGGTTTGTCCCTGAATCCATGGTAAATATTACTGATATAATAATGCCGTTCCTGATTCAGCAAGGTTTTAAACCAGTTTTCATCGCTGTAATCTTTATCTTTAAGGTATGGAAAGGGTCCGGCATATCCTGTCTGAACGCCCTGGGTATTAAGGAACCCCACATCGATGAAGGCATCATTGACCTGTCTTAAATCCCGGAGAAAATTATGCATTTTATCCTGGGAAGGATTAAGGCTGAAATCAAGACTGTGAAAAAGACTGAAAATATTGACAACCCGTTCCTGCAAAAAAAGATCAATGGTATTTTTCTGGCTGTTTGAAAGGGCTTCCAGATTGAGTCTTCCGGTATTTTTCAAGGTGGCGCTGAACTGGAATTGAAAATATGCAAAAAACACGGCATAAGGCAGCATAAAAGCCGCCATGAGTCCAAGGCCGAGTCGAATTTTTAACTTTTTAAAATATGCCTTTCTTTTATCGGTTTGTGTACTGATGGTCTGCCTTTTTTCAAAGGCCTCTTGAATCTTTTGGGAAATATCATCTATATCAGCCGGCTTTATCAGATAATTTGCCGCACCTAATTTTACGCCTTCCACAGCAGATTCCACAGTACCATGGCCCGTGAGCATAATGACTTCAATCAAAGGAAAGGCACGCTTGATTTTCTTTAAAGTTGTAATTCCGTCCATGCCCGGCATTTTGACATCCAGAATAACAACCTGGATACTATGGTTTTTCAACTTATCAAGTGCTGCCATACCGCTTGAGGCGGTTTCAACTTTATAGCCCTTTCTTTCCAACAGTTTTTTGGTGGTCAAAAGAAATCTTTCTTCATCATCCACCAGCATTATATTTATATTTGGCATTTGCCTTTTTCCTTTTCTATAATCGAAAAGATCAGATTCAGCCCATTATATCTGTTCAACCTGTTTCAACCTGTTTCAAAAAAGCAATCTTTATGCCAAATAAAAATTCAACGTTAAAAACTATTAAATGATTGAAATATTGGAAAATATTGATTCAGCGCTAAAAATAGTCATGTTTAAAAACTTGCAAGCGTGTCAGTATTTTTTACAGATTGATTAAATTATGTCCGTATTCTTTACAAGCTGTAAAACATGCGGATTCCATAAATTGATCTTGTTTCTTAGAAGCTTGCGTATTTCTTGACAAAAACATATTCTTATTTTATTGCTATAGGTGTCATATAGAAGCCGTTATGATCGCCACAAAAAGCCAGCAGGGGATTTCCTTTGTTTCCCGGGGCCAGGCTATAAAAGAATAAGCCCAATGAAAAATGTCATAATATTTTAAACCCTTTAAGGAAAGCAATGATCCTCTCCATCATCCTGAAAAAAATCAAGCAGTCCATTATCGACCTTTTACCCATTATTCTGGTTATTGCTTTTTTTCAGATTTTTGTCTTAAGGCAGCCATTACCACAAATGGGCGAAGTCCTTTTTGGTGGTCTTCTTGTGGTGGTCGGTCTTACCCTGTTTATTCAGGGGCTGGAAATGGGCCTGTTTCCCATTGGGGAGTCAATGGCCCATGCTCTGGCCAGGAAGGGCAGTCTCTTCTGGCTCCTTTGCTTTGCCTTTGCCCTGGGATTCTCAACCACGGTGGCAGAACCTGCCCTCATTGCAGTGGCCTGGGAAGCCGCAGAAATTGCCGGTCAGGGAGGTCTCATTGACCCGGGTAAGGAATCATTAAATCAATATGCCTTTGGACTTCGCATATCTGTTGCTTTTTCCGTGGGGCTGGCTATCCTCATCGGTGTCATGCGAATCATCCGGGGCTGGCCCATTCATTATCTGATCATTGGCGGATATATTGTGGTGATGCTGATGACCATCATTGCCCCCAAAGAAATTATCGGTATTGCCTATGATGCCGGAGGTGTCACCACCTCCACCATTACTGTACCTTTGGTCGCAGCTTTGGGGGTGGGACTTGCCTCATCCATCCGGGGACGAAGTCCTCTTGTGGATGGTTTTGGACTTATCGCTTTTGCTTCACTTCTTCCCATGATCTTTGTCATGGGGTATGGTCTTATAATTTTTGGATAAAAAGGGGCCTGGTTTTAGTGGAATTCATATATGATTTCAGCAAAATATTGCTTGGCACAATAAGAGATGTGCTGCCGATTATTATTCTCATTGTCGGCTTTCAGCTCCTGGTTCTGCGCCAGCCAATTCCCCATCTGCGCCGTCTCATTGTCGGGGGCATCTATGTTGTCATTGGCCTTGCCCTGTTTCTGGCAGGCCTTGAAAAAGCACTTTTCCCTCTGGGAAATATCATGGCTACCCAGCTGTCTGATCCTGCCTTTATTTATGGAACAGGGCAAGTTGCAGAACATGCCGACTGGAAGGCCTATGGCTGGGTGTATCTTTTTGCGGCCATGATCGGCTTTGCAACCACCATTGCCGAACCGTCCCTCATTGCTGTGGCGTTTAAGGCAAGCGAGGTATCAGCCGGCACCATCAAACAATGGGGCTTAAGAATCACTGTTGCCATAGGGGTTGCTTTTGGAATAAGTCTTGGCACTTTCCGCATTGTCACAGGCACCCCGCTTTATCTTTACATTCTTGTGGGCTATATGATTGTTATTGTACAGACCATATTTGCCCCCAAAAGCATTATTGCTCTGGCCTATGATTCCGGCGGGGTTACGACTTCAACTGTTACAGTACCTTTGGTTGCAGCCCTTGGTCTGGGACTTTCTGCAACCGTGCCGGGCCGAAATCCTGCCCTGGACGGTTTTGGCCTTATTGCTTTTGCCAGTCTTTTCCCAATTATAGCAGTCATGGGCTATGCACAGCTAATGCACTGGTTTACTCACCGCAAAACAAAATTCATGGAGAAAAAAAATGCGCTTTAAACTTATTTTAGCCTCGGTAAAGGCAGATATCACTGACCGTATTGTTGATGCGGCAAAAGAAGCAGGCGCCACCGGAGCCACCATTATTCCCGGCAGGGGAACAGGTATCAAGGAGGCAAAAACCTTTTTTGGTCTTTCCCTGGAGGCACAGACCGACATTATCCTGCTCCTTGTTGAAGAGCATCTGGTTACCAAAATTCTGGACGTTATAAAAAAAGCGGGGGAATTCCATAAGCCAGGAACCGGCATTGCCTTTGTGATGCCAGTTGAGCATGTTGTAGGTCTGGAAAGCCAGATGGAAAAATTTGAAGAAGAAGTTCGAAAAAGTTATTTTTAAGCAATAACATTTATTTTTATAAAGGAAGAAAATCATGACACCTGACAGCACCTCAATCATACGGGCAAGAAACGTAATGCGTAAGGGGGGAATTGTGTCCATTGACGGCATGGCCACGGCCAGAGAAGCTGCCGCCAAAATGCGGTCTGAAAAAATTTCATGCCTTCTTGTCAAAAAACGGGATATTGATGATGCCTGGGGCATAGTGGTTATTCAGGATTTTATCAAAGGTGTGATCATATCCGGTCGATCTCCGGCTGAGGTTCATGTCTATGAAATCATGACAAAACCTGTGATCACCGTGCCGGCTGACATGGACATCCGTTATGCTGCCCGTTTGATTCACCGGGCCGGCATAAGAAGAGCTCCGGTTGAGGATGGAGGAGAGCTTATCGGTATGATTTCACTCTCCTCGTTGATTCTGGACAATGAACTTTTTTAAAAGCCAGGACAGGTGATTGAAGTCATTTTGACACATAAGTTTCGGAATTTTATGGACGTTACTGGCATTCTTTGAAAACCTCAATAGGATGGCTTTGAGATTGTCACCCATTTTTCAAGTAACAAAGGCTCATTGCAAAGGAGTGAAGACTTCCACTGATAATTGGTGTTCAGCGCTACGCCATTAATCATGATGGAGACACGGTCATCAGATGAAACCACAATGACAATTATATTGTCATGCTCTGCAGTGAATCGGAGAGCAGAATTAAAACGGGCACCACGAGCCCGGTTTTCACCTGGAATAAAATGTCCGTCCAGAAGGCAGGCAAAACCATGGAGTTTTAAGTCAGCCCCAAGATGCAGGGCGCCATCCACCTTTGACAGAGATTTGGTCAATTCCAAATATTCATTGTTTTCAAGATCAACCGGCTGCTCAAGAGAATGACCGGAGATGAAGATGGGTTTTTCATTCAGGTCTATTACAATGGAGCAGCCATGCCGTTGCCGTTCTGCACTATGAACAATACTGGTAACAATTTTAAATAAAGTGGAAGCTGCTATAGGATCCATATTGGATTCAAGCAATGCTTCTTCGACCTGTACAAGATTGGCTTTGCGGGTGGTTGACTTAAAACTGCCATCTGAAAAACTGCATACTTTATTATCATTTAGCTTTAAAAAGCCATGCTGCCCTTTAAAATCAGCAGTGATAGAAAAAGTTGGTTTATCCCCCTTGATAATACCGATAATCGTTTTTTCATCAGACACCAATTTCCGATCTGAGTTTTCAACAGATTGGAGAAGCTTTCGGATATGCCCAACATTCTCCAGTATGGGTTGCTCCGCCTTTGGAAACTTTGCAATAAATTTCATCTTTGGAAGTGATTGTTTTTCAACAAAAATCAATTCACCTTTTGGCCAGGCCCCTTCTTCAGGAGTTCTTGATATTTTAAGGACTGCTTCCAGAATCGGGTAAATCCGAACCTGTGTGTCCCATCCAATCAGAACATTCATTTCATCGATCAGATAGTCCCGGATAGCATGAGTAGAATATTCTTTTAGAAAACCTCCTGAAATGCCGGTGTATAGTTCTTCTTCATTAGCGATATCATGGGAGAGCCTCCAGACAGCTTGCTCCAGCCACCTTTCAGTAGGGCCGATAGAGCACATATTTGGATGGTGTTCTGTAAACCACATTTGATAAATAACAGAACTTGAACGTCCCCCATATGAGATCAGTCCAGCCAACTCCAGATTTTTTTCCGAAATTAAATTGCTGAATTTTTTTTTGTCATAGGAAATTATTATCTTTTTCCGCCACTCATCCGTATCTATATACAATTCTTTGAATTTTGGCTCATGACCTGCCAGAAGGTTTTCCGGATCATAAATTTGTATGGGATCATCCGGTTTAATGGAATAAATAACAGCTGTCCGGCTTGGACCTGAAAAATGGCTCAGACCCTCTTGTAACCCTTCTATGGTTTCAACAATACACCTGTTAGTAAAAGTACATTCACTCATAAGTTTTTTCTAATTTTATAGATCAGGTTAAACCCTGATCCAGCATTGCATCTGCCACACGCCTGAATCCGGCAACATTTGCCCCGAACACATAATTGCCTTTTTTATTAAACTCGCAGGATGTTTCATAACACTGGTCATGGATATGCTTCATGACCTGGTGGAGACGATTATCAACCTCTTCCTTGGTCCAGTTCATGAAGGTAGCATTTTGTGCCATCTCAAAACCTGAACAGGCAACCCCTCCTGCATTACATGCCTTTGCAGGGCCATAAGAAATATCAGCGTTTTCCAAGAATTCCATACCCTCCAGCGTCACGGGCAGGTTTGCCCCTTCTACAAGGTATTTAACATTATTTTTTACCAGGGCCTTTGCATCATCAAGGTCAAGTTCGTTTTGTGTTGCACATGGAAATGCAATATCACAGGGAATTGTCCATGGCCGTTCGCCCGGATAAAATTTTACTTTAAAATGGTCTGCATAATCTTTTACAACATCATTTCCGCTCAACCTGAGTTTCAGCATATAGTCAACTTTTTCGCCGGTAACACCATCAGGGTCATGGATGAATCCATCCGGGCCGGAAAGGGTAATCACCTTGCCGCCAAGCTCATTAACCTTTTTTACAACCCCCCAGGAAACATTTCCAAAACCGGAAATAGTCACAATCTTGCCATCAATATTATCATTAACATTTTTCAGCATTTCTTCGGCAAAATAAACCACACCATATCCTGTGGCTTCGGGCCTTAAGTAACTTCCCCCCCAGGAAAGACCTTTCCCCGTTAAAACGCCTTTAAATGACTTGGTCATTCTGCGGTACATGCCGAAAAGATAACCGATTTCCCGTGTTCCCACCCCGATATCGCCTGCCGGGACATCAATGGAAGAGCCAATATGCCTTGAAAGCTCGAGCATGAAACTTTGACAGAAATTCATTATTTCATTATCTGACTTGCCTCTGGGGTTGAAATCAGAGCCGCCTTTTCCACCGCCTAAAAGCAGACCTGTCAATGCATTTTTGAAAATCTGTTCAAAACCGAGACACTTTATAATGCTTAAGGTTACTGAAGCATGGAATCGAAGTCCGCCCTTATAAGGCCCCAAAACATTGTTAAACTCAACACGATGCCCTGTATTGACCTGTACCTGGCCCTGGTCGTCTTTCCATGGGACCCTGAAACTGATTGACCGGTCAGGTTCGATCAATTGCTCAAGTATCCGGTTATTCTGATATTCCATGTTCGAATCCAGAACCGGAGTAATGGATTTAAAAACTTCTGATACTGATTGAATGTATTCCTTTTCCCAGGGATATTTTGCCTTGAGCATATCCAAAACATTATTCGTGTAAGCACTCATAAATTTTTTCCTTTTAAGTTGTTTTTATTCTTCACAATTTGTACGAATTCCTTTTATCATTGAGCCTATTCTATAATCAACCTTTTTAATGACTTTAGCAATATTGTTTTTTGATTTTTTGGTCAGGCACTACATACGCATAGAATAGCGTTAGATCTTTTCGTATCATTGACAGTTTTTTACTGATTTAGTAAGCTACCTTCCAAATCTTTATCAATGTGACAGGAGATACGATTTGAAAATCATTATTGTGGGTGCCGGAGAAGTCGGGTATAACATTGCCAGTCGGCTGGCTTCTGATAACAAGCAGGTGGTTGTCATTGACAAGGATCCGGATGCCATTCGACGTCTTTCCGAAAATCTGGACATACAGGTTATTACGG
>JAHJDU010000072.1 GCA_018812385.1 Pseudomonadota bacterium | reverse complement strand
GACACGCTGTTCCACCCCCAGGAAGATGCATCTGTTAAACCTGCTCTTGCAGAAAAATGGGAGCAGATCAGCGACCTGGCCTGGAGAATTACCCTGGGCAAGGGAATTAAATTCCATAATGGCGAACCTGTGAATGCTCAGGCTGTGAAATTTTCATTTGACAGAATTAAAAGCCCTGAAATCAAGTCTCCGCACAAGGGAAAACTTTCAGCCTTTAGTGAAATAGTGGTCATTGATGACTTAACATTTGAAATCAAGACAACAAATTCCTTTGCACCCGGCCTTTATATGCTGGCCATCTATCTGCCCATTGTTCCGCCTGATTACATCAAAGAAGTCGGAGATACAAAATTCAATACTGATCCCATTGGCTGCGGTCCTTACAAACTCGAAAAATGGATCCGGGGTGATTCCGTAATCCTTGAGCGCTTTGAAGGGTATTATGCATCCAAACCCTATTATGAAAAAGTTATTTTTAAAACTGTTCCTGAAGCTTCTGCCAGGGTTGCGGCACTTCTCACGGAAGAAGCTGATGTGGTGAGCGGAATTCCGGTTCACAAAAGAAAAAGTATTGAAGAATCCGGCAAAGCCTATCTCACCTCTCAAATGGGTGTAATGCCCTATATTGGTCTGAATACCTACTCTCCTCCCTTTGATGATGTCAGGGTACGGCAGGCAGTAAACCATGCCATTGACCGTGAACTTATCAACAAGGCTCTTTTTGATGGAAAGGCGATTATCTGTAACGGCGCTATCAGCCCCAGGACATTCGGCAGTGCACCTGATCTGAAACCTTATTCTTTTGATCCTGAAAAAGCCAAGGCCCTTCTTACGGAAGCAGGGCACCCCAATGGAATTGAAGTCCGTCTTGCTTATCCAACCTATATGTCCCAGATCCAGGAACAGGCTGAAGCCATTGCGGCAAACCTTGCCAAGGCAGGAATAAAGGTAACGCTTGAACCTTTTGAAAGAGCAGTTATGTGGGAACGGTATAAAGGCAAACAACATCAGATGTATATGTATTGGTGGGATGATGCTCCAGAGCCGGATCGTTATATGTACTCTTTATTTCATTCAGAAAGCCGGGACTATTACTATAAGAACAAGAGTGCTGACATGCTTCTGGATCTTGGAAGAACCATACTTGATCGCACCGACAGGGCCAAGGTTTACAATAAACTTGATCACCTGCTCTATGAAGATTGCCCCTGGGCATATCTTTATGTAATTCCTGAAGTATTCGGTGTCTCAAACAAGGTCTCCTATAAAGGGGACAGGGACGGTTTTCTTAATATGTATTGGGCAAAACCCAAAAATTAGATAAAATCTTAATGGGGAAGGTCCTTTATATTTTTAAAGGACTTTCCCTGATAAATTTAAATAAAAACAGCTTACTTATAAAATTATGCTAAGGTATATATTAAAACGACTATGGCACACGGCTTACGTAATTGTGGGCATCTCAATGATAAGTTTTTTCTTTATCCATCTTTCCGGAGACCCTGTAATGCTGATGCTGCCCGGGGATGCAAGCGATCAGGAAATTGAGGAACTCAGAGAGCAGCTTGGGTTTAATGATCCTTTGTATGTCCAGTACGCAAGATTTGCCATAAAAGCTGTCCAGGGCGATTTTGGTGAATCTTTATATTACCATGTACCCGTCATGGAACTGATCATTGAAAGACTTCCTGCAAGTCTTGAGCTTGCCGTTTCTGCTATGATATTTGCACTGGTTCTTGCTATTCCCCTGGGAATTATTTCGGCAGTCAAAAGAGGTTCCATGATTGATATGGGAAGTATGTTCGGCGCCTTACTGGGGATTTCCATGCCCCATTTCTGGCTGGGAATCATGATGATGCTTTTTTTTTCCATCCATCTTGGCTGGCTGCCCACATCGGGCAGGGGAACATTTGCCCATCTCATCATGCCTGCAGTATCACTGGGACTCAGCCTCATGGCCATGTTTGCCAGGCTCACAAGATCGGTTATGCTGGAGGTCCTGAGTCTGGATTATATCCGTACGGCCAGGGCAAAGGGGCTTAAGGAGCAGGTCGTCATCTATAAACATGCATTAAAAAATGCTCTCATTCCCCTGGTTACCGTTGCGGGCATGCAGTTTGGCTTTTTAATTGGAGGCACTGTTATCATTGAGACGGTGTTTGCATGGCCCGGACTTGGAAGGCTTGTGATACAGGCAATTTTCGGCAGGGATTATCCCCTTGTGCAGGGCATAGTCTTTGTATTTTCCTTCATCTTTGTAGGAATAAATCTTCTTATTGATATCCTGTATGTATATCTGGATCCCCAGATAAGCTATTACGAGGAAAAATGAAATCAAAAGATTCAAAATCAAAATTTATAGACGACATGTTTGAAGATTTTTTGCCCAATATAAACAGGGCCTTTGAAATATTGAAGGATATTCTCAAACGTCCCAGCGCCATGATGGGAGGAATCCTTCTTTTACTCATTCTGCTGACCAGTGTTTTATTTCCCCTTGTCTTTCATATCGATCCCCTTGACCAGGACCTTCTGGCACGGTTTTCACCACCTGTCTGGCAGGAGGGCGGCACCTGGCAACATCTTCTTGGCACAGACAATCTTGGGCGGGACATTCTTTCAAGACTGCTTTATGGCAGCAGGGTCTCTCTTTTGGTCGGGTTTTCAGCAGTTTTAGTGGCATCCGTTGCTGGAATATTTCTAGGCCTTGTTTCCGGCTATTATGGTGGGAAAACCGACCATTTTATCATGCGCATTGCAGATGTTTTCATGGCGTATCCCTTTATGCTGCTTACCATTTCCGTTATTGCCGTGTTGGGTCCTTCAATTTTCAATCTTATTCTTGTACTTGGAATTTCTGACTGGGTTACCTATGCCAGAACGATTCGCGGAAGTGTTCTTTCCATAAAAACAAAGGAGTTTGTGGAAGCATCAAGGGCCATAGGCACACCGGATTTAATCATTATTTTACGCCATGTCCTTCCCAATGTTATTTCCCCTTTGATTGTTCTTGCTACTCTTAGGGTTGCCAATATTATTATCTGGGAAAGCGGGCTTTCCTTTCTTGGCATGGGAACTCCGCCTCCAATGCCCACATGGGGAAGAATGCTTGCAGAGGGACGTGAATATATTACAGATGCATGGTGGCTTGTTACCATTCCAGGTATTGCTATCATGATGACAATCCTGTCAATTAATCTCCTTGGAGACGGGCTGAGGGATGCATTGGATCCAAGATTGAAAAATTTATAACCAATTAAAAAACCTGATCTGGGATCAGGTACAAATCAATTAATGGAGATACAAGAAAAATGAAAGCGATTGTACTTGGCATGGGACAACAGGGCAGAGCTGTTATCCATGATCTGGAACAAAGTAAAATTATCCGCCAGATTTTTGCTGCTGATATTTTTGAAAGTGATACCAGCCTGACTCATGGCAATGATTATTTGAATAAAATGGGATATTCCAAAACCAGAACCATAAGGCTGGATATATTAAAAGAAAAGGATCTGGCAGGAAAATTTTTACGCCTGGATCTCAATGTGGTTATCTGTATGCTGCCCATTGAGCTGGCATTGACAGCTGCCAGGGCTGCACTTGATGCGGGGATTCCCTTTGTAAGCTCAAACTACACCTATGATTTAAAGGTATTGGATGATCTTGCCAGGGAAAAAGGTGTCATTATTCTTCCCGAGATGGGGCTTGATCCCGGGATTGACCTTGTCATGGGACGTCTTGCCATTGACGAACTTGATGAGGTCCATGGGTTGTACTCCTATGGCGGAGGGGTGCCGGCTCCAGAATGCGCTGATAACAGTCCTATTAAATATAAGATTTCCTGGATTTTTGACCGGGTGCTGGCCGTTTATGTCCGTGAAGGACGGCTTATCAAAAACGGTAAACTTCATATTGTGCCGGGCAATGAAATTTTTAGAGAAGAGAATATCCATGAGATTGAGTTCTCTGGCATTGGAGCTGTGGAAGCATATCCCAACGGGGATTCGGAAAGATATGTGGAAATTTTTGGTCTGGGCAAAGAACTTGTGGAGATGGGCCGCTTTGCCTTAAGATGGCCGGGGCATTCAAGATTCTGGCGAACCATGGTGGATCTTGGTCTTCTGGAAGACAATACCGTTAAAATAAATAATGCTGATATTTCACCCAGGGCTTTTCTTACCAACTGGCTCACCCCAAGACTTCAATTTGGAAAAACAGAAAGGGATCTTGCCCTGTTAAGGGTTGAGGCCTGGGGGATTAAAAAGGGAAAAAAGGTGAAAATCACCTATGATCTTCTTGATTACAGGGATCTTGAAACAGGACTTTTTGCCATGAACCGAACGGTTGGCTTTACCTCAAGTATTGGCGCACTTATGATCCTTGAAGGAAAAATTACCCAGCCAGGTGTGTTATCTCCTGTGAAACATGTCCCTCCCCTTGAATTTATTGAGGAAATAAAAAAACGCGGAATAATGATGGATCACAGGATTGAAGAATTAGATTAACGAATAGGGTTAAAAATTTTTGATTGCAATAGGGGGAAAATGCCTGGGTATATAATTGACAAGGTCGTTAAGGAAGCTTTAATTCAGGAAAATGTGGGGAAAAAAATCAGGGAATTGCGCAGTAACAAAAAATTTAATACAGTAACCCTTGCATCAAAGGCAGGCATTTCCCAGGGACAGCTTTCAAAAATTGAAAACGGTAAAGCCACCATATCCATAAAAAATCTGACCCAGCTTTGCAGTATTCTGGAAACTCCTTTAAATTTTTTATTTCAAGCAGACGAGGAATCATTTCCGGAAAAACATATTATCAGTGCAGTGGCAGGGCTTGAAAACCAGGGACTGCATTGGTTTTCAAGAGAAATCATAGATTATACTAATGGCGCTGTTGTTTTGAACCCGATGGGTCCGTTCCAATTTGGAACTTTTACCGATCAGATCAATTATGGGTTCAGGGGAAACCTGGATCTTTTTATAGAAGTAATTGAATTATTTGAATCAATGGCCTCTTCATTAAAACACTTAATCCTGCCATATTGTTTCAGAAGCGAAGAAAACAGGCAGGCATTTTTAAAGACACGTTATTTTCAAGAAAACGTTATTAACCAGTTATTAAAAAATGGTATTAGATTATTAAACCCCAACTGGAACTGGATGCGTGGCATGGAAAGGGTTCTTCTTTCCCGCAAACCCATTATTTCTCCGGAAGATGTTAAAGGGTTGAGAGTAAGGGTATATGAATCCGATGTGCTTGCAAAATTCTGGGAAAACATGGGTGCAATTCCGGTAACTATACCCTGGTCAAAAGTCAATGAAGCTTTAAAAATGCATAAAGTGGATTTATTGCCCACCATGAAAGCCCTGCTTTATCATAACGGGTATTGCGAATATGCAAGGTACGTTACCCTTTTGGGAGATATTCCCAGTATTCTGGGAGTTTTTATTTCAGAAGAAAAGTATAAATCTTTTTCCCCTGATATTCAAAGTTCATTGGAAAAAGCCTGTGACAGTGCAGGAGAAATTTTTTCCCATAATGTGGTTTTATTGGAAAAAAAGAATGAAAAATTAAATCTCAGCCGTTATGGGGCAGCTTACCTTAAAGTGGATAAGCTTCCCTGGCATCTTAAAATGTTTGAAATCAGAAAAAAGATGATGGATCAGGGGATATTGTCCAAACAGGCCTGGCAGGAGATGGAAAATGCCTGCTGACAAGGAATTGTGCCTTTGTGTATCAACTGATCACTATGTTAGAACCCGATAAAATATAAAAATACAGGAAAAAATAATTAATGAAAAAAATAGCAGTTCTTGGTTCAGGTTTTGTGACAAAACCTGCAGTGGATTACTTTCTTGATAAATGCGGATATGAAGTAACACTAACTTCCATAAAAAAAGATGAAGCTGAAAAATTAATTAACAACAGGCCCGGAGGCAGAGCTGTCTGCTGGACAATAGATCAATTGGATCTTTTAGACAAAATAGTGAGTGATGCTGATCTGGTGATGAGCATGATACCTCCTTACATGCATATCCCCGTCGCAAAAGCTTGTTTAAAGCATAAAACAAACATGGTGACAACTTCTTATATCAGCCCCCAGATGGATGAATTGGATTTTGAAGCCCAAAACAGGGATATCCTGATTTTAAATGAGATTGGTGAAGATCCAGGGCTGGATAATATGGGTGCCAAACAGATGATAGATGAAATCAAAGCCCTGAATGGTAAAGTTATCAGTCTCACATCCTATGGCGCAGGCCTCCCTTCTTTTGAACATAATAATAATCCCTTTGGCTATAAGTTTTCCTGGAGCCCCATGGGTGTGATACTGGCAGCCAAGACTCCGGCGGTTTATCTTAAAAACGGGAAAAAAATCGATGTGCCTGCAAAAGAACTATTCCATCACCACAGACCTGTGGATCTGGAAGGGATCGGAAGCTTTGAAACCTATCCCAACCGCGATTGCAGAGGATATGTGAAACATTTTGGTTTGGATGATGATGTTTCCATATACAGAGGAGTCCTGCGGTTCCCGGGATGGTGCAGCACAATGAATGCAATGATAGCGCTCAACCTTCTGGACAATACCCAGGAAAAAGAATTTAAGGAAACAAGCTATGCTCAGTTTACAGCATCTCTCATGGGAGCTGATTCAGGGGACGATATTTTGCATAAGGCTGTGGATTTTCTCAAGATAGAAAAAGATTCAAACTCCATTGAAAAGCTCAAATGGCTGGGTCTGTTTGATGATAATCAAATTTCTATTTCCAGGGGAACCAATGCAGATGTCCTTGTGAACCTCATGTTAAAAAAAATGTCCTATGGACCGGATGAAAAAGATATGGTTATTGTTGCCAATGAGATCATTGCCCAATTCCCGGGTCACAAGGAAAAAAGGAGTGGTACCATGCTTGTCAAGGGTATCCCCGGGGGAGACTCTGCCATGTCAAGGGCTGTTTCCCTGCCAGCTGCCATTGCATCCAAACTTATTCTTAATGGCAAAATAAAGGCCAAGGGAGTGCATCGTCCCCTGTCTTCTGAAATATACATCCCTGTGCTAAAAGAGATGAAAGATTTGGGCCTATATTTCAAACGGAAAACAACAAAGTTATAATGAGACCTGTTTTGAAATCAAGAAAATCATCCGGTTTTACAACCGGAATTCTGGCAGAATTCATATCCAGTCTTTCTCCGGATATGATTCCCGCTACAGCATTTGAAACAGCAAAAAAATGTATTATTGATATTGCAGCAGCTTCTCTGGCAGGATTTAAAATGGTTTCATCAAAGGCTGCCAAAGATATGGCAAAAGATCTGTTTTCCACGGGAACTTCTTCTGTATGGTTCTCAGGAGAGTCTCTTAATGCCCCGGGAGCAGCTTATGTTAACAGCAGTTTTGCCAGTGCCCTTGACCTGGATGATGGTCATCGCAAGGCCATGGGCCATCCCGGAGCCGCCATAATTCCTGCAGCACTGGCCGTGGCTGAAGAGATAAATGCCAGTGGGATAGATTTTCTTACTGCAGTGGTCATTGGCTATGAAATTGCAGTAAGAGTGGCATCGGCCAGGGATCATGAAAAACTTGATACACTATCCTCTGGCAAATGGTGTCCATATGGGGTTGTTGCTGCTGGTGGCTGGTTGTATAAACTCTCCCCCCATAAACTTGCCCAGGCAATATCCATTGCCGGCGTTCAGGCGCCTGAATTATCCGCTTCCGGGTATAGTAAAATCATGGGCAACAATGTTAAAGAAGGGATTCCCTGGTCAACGGTAACCGGACTTTCAGCACTTATGCTTGCCAGGAATAATTATTCAGGACCCCTGGACATTCTTGACCATCCAGGGTTTTATGATTCCAAAAAAATAATTTCAGGCTTTGGGAAAAACTATGCCATTGAAAATGTATATTTTAAGCCCTATGCCTGCTGCCGCTGGATTCACAGTGCAATTGATGCGCTTTTGATTTTAATGGATATCCATGATCTGAAACAAGAACAGATATCAGGCATTGATGTTTTTCTGTTTAAAAGAGCGCTTATGCTGACAAACCAGACCTGCCCTGAAACCCTTGAGGGAGCACAGTATAGTGTCCAATACTCCATGGCCGTTGCTGCAGTGGAAGGAAAAGAGGCGCTTTGTCCCATGAAACCTGATCTCATTCACAGAAAAGAAATTATATTTTTTGCTGAAAAGATAAGGCTTTATGAGGATCTGGAACTCACCAGTCTGTTTCCGGATTTTGCTCCTGCCAGGATTGTGATACATTCAATAAAAGGAGATTTTGAAAAATTTGTTAAAACTCCTTTGGGTGACCCGGCAAACCCCATGGACATGGGAATGATTGAGAACAAAATAAACCGTATAGCGGATCAAAACTCTTTTTCCAATATTGCATCCAGGATCGTGGATAATGTAAAACAGATTGAAAATTATGATGTGCGCAGTCTTTCCAATATCCTGGGGCATAAATTGGATTCAGGATCACCCAAAAAAAGATAATAATAAAATTCTGAGAAGGAAATAAAATGAAGAAAATTTTAATTATAGGTGCAGGACTGGTTGCAAAACCTGCTGTTCAATACTTGCTGAATCAGTCGGAATTCTACGTTACAGTGGCAGACCAGGTTAAAAACAAGGCTGCAGAACTTGTGGGAGACAATCCAGGCGGAAATGCAATCTGTCTTGATGTGAATGATAAACTATCCCTTAAGAATGCCATTGCAGATTCAGATGTTGTTGTCAGCCTTCTTCCATGGATTTTTCACCCAGTGATTGCAGATTTTTGTCTTGAGCTTAACAAGCATCTGATAACCGCTTCATACGTTAAAAAAGAGATGCAGACGTTCCATGAAAAAGCCAGGGAGAAAAATCTTGTGTTTCTCAATGAAATGGGCGTAGATCCTGGCATAGACCATATGGCGGCAATGAAAATAATCAATGAGGTTAAAGAAGCCGGGGGTGAAATTACAAGTTTTGCCTCCTATTGCGGAGGACTTCCTGCCCCTGAAAACAATAACAATCCTCTGGGATATAAATTTTCATGGAGTCCTGATGGCGTGATGCTTGCAGCCAACAATGACGGCCGTTATCTTCTGGATGGCAAGATTATAAATGTATCAGGACAGGATCTTTTCAGGCATTATGATTTGATCACCATTCCCGGGGCCGGTGTTTTTGAAGCCTATGTCAACCGGGATGCAATTCCCTATATGGATCTTTACGGGATAAACTCGGTAAAGAACATGTTTCGGGGTACATTGCGGAATATCGGCTCCTGTGAAACATGGGATTACTTTAAAAAATTAGGCCTTTTAAATCAAAAAATCATGTTTGATTTTAATGAGGTCTCACCCGTACAGGTATTGGCAAAGATTGTCAAAAGCCCAGGGCTTGAAGTCATAAAAGATGTTGCCCGTTACCTGGAAATTCCGGAACATTCTCTTATACTTAAAAAACTCGAATGGCTGGGTCTTTTTAATGAGGAAAAAATAAATATTGGTACGGCTTCTGTCTTTGATATGTTTGCCCACATACTTCAAAAAAAACTTGTCTATAATAAGAATGAAAAGGATCTTCTTGTGCAGCATCATGAATTTACTGCCAAATATCCTGATGGAAGACAAGAGAAGATAACATCCACAATGATTAATACGGGAATTCCTGGTGGGGACAGCTCCATGTCCAGAACCGTTGGACTGCCCGTGGCCATAGCCGCAAAAATGGTAGCAGAGGGGAAAATAAATCACCATGGAGTGATAATCCCGATTTACAAAGAGATTTATGATCCACTGCTTGCAGAGCTTGAGACCAGGGATATCAAATTCAAGGAAACAAAAGTAACAAAGGCGTAAAATTACCATAAAATCAAAAACAGATTCCTATGGCTTTATCAGGATATTAAAATAATCTAAAAATATTCAAAGGAGGGGAGATGATACAGACAAATACTACTTTGAAGGCCAGTCCACAGTTTCGGATGCTGACCGAAGATCAGGTTGAGAGAATCAAGCGAACTGCTTTCAAAGTATTGGAAGAAGTCGGCTTTAAGGTTTTGCATGGCGGAGTACGCAAAATGCTTCAGTCGGCAGGCGCAATCGTTCAGGGTGAATCCGTCAAGGTACCGGAGTTTATTGTTCAAGGCTGCCTATCCTCTGCGCCAAAGGGGTGGAGTCTTTTTGATCGACAAGGCCATCGGGCACTGGATGTTTCCGGTCGAAACAGCTACTATGGAACCTCAACGGCCAGTCCGAATACCAAGGATGCCCTTACTGGTGAATATCACAAAACCCGGGTCGAAGATCTGGCACGTGCAGCCAAGGTGGCTGATGCGCTTGAGAATATTGATTGGGTCATGCCCATGGGATCGGCCCAGGATGTACCAGCCATGGCTGCTGAATTGCACGAATTCTTTGCCACTGTAACCCACACAACCAAGCCGATCGTTTTTTTAGCCTACTCTCCCCGTGGGACTGAGTTGATTTATGATATGGCTGCTGAGGTGGCCGGCGGCATGGACAAACTCAGGGAGAAACCTTTCCTGGTCCTCTATCCAGAGTCGATTTCACCATTGATCATGCCGGCAGAGGTGGCTGACAGGATTTTAATCGCAGCCGATAGAGGTCTGCCCCAAATGATGGGACCAACCATCCAGCCGGGAGCGACCGGGCCGGTGACCATGGCCGGGGCCGTGGCACAGGGTGTGGCAGAGTCGATGTTTTGTGTAGTCGTGGCCCAATTGCGCCGCCAGGGTTGCCCCGTAGGGCTTGGTTGCAACTTCGGCATTCTGGACATGGCCCAGGGGTTGATGAGCATCGGCTCTCCGGAAATGAGCCTGGCGCTTGCCGCCCAGGCCGAAGTGGCTCAATCCCTGGGCTTGCCCACCTGGGGATTGGCAGGGGCAACAGATGCCAAATGTCTGGATGCTCAGGCCGGAGCAGAAGCAGCTTTTCATATTTTAGCCCAGGGTCAGTCAGGCCTGAATCTTATTCATGATGTTGGATATATGGACATGTCAATGGCCTGTGGTGTCGAACAATTGGTTATGAGTAATGATGTCATTGGTATGGCTAAAAGATTTTTAAGCGGTTTTGAGGTAAGTGATGAGCACTTGGCCCTGGATGTCATTCGTAAGGTGGGTCCTGGAGGACACTATCTTCAGCAGGAGCATACCATGAAACATTTCCGGAAGGAGCTTTGGAGATCCAGGGTTTTCACTCGTCAGCCTTTTGAACGTTGGAAAGATGAGGGTTCCAAAGATGTAGAGACCAACGTCAGAGAGGAAATCAGACGTATCCTGGAAACCCATAAGCCCATGAGCTTGCCAGAGGGAGTTCTGACTGAATTGGAACGGATCAAAATGCAAGGAGAGAAAGAGCTTACCTGCAAATAGAAATCAGTAGGTTTTCTTTAATAAAAAATTTAGATAAATAAGGAGTTCAAAATCATGTCTAAAAAATATGATGCCATCGTCATCGGGGCTGGAATTATCGGGGCCTGTGTGGGGTTCGAGTTGGCCAAACGGGGTAAAAAAGTTCTCAATGTTGACAAGCTGTCCGGATCAGGCCTTGGTTCCACGTCTGGATCCTGCGCTATTATCCGGCTGCACTACTCCACCCCGGACGGGGTAGCTATGGCACGAGAGGGCTATTACTACTGGCTGGACTGGTTAAAGTATCTCAGATCTGTGGACAAAACAGGTATGGTCAAGTACATAAACACGGGTTGTCTGGTCATCAAAACCCAAAAAAACAACTACCTGAAAGATGTGATGGAATCGCTGGATGCGATACACGTGGTCTACGAGGAGCTGGATAGTAACGGAATCAAAAAAATGTTGCCCATCGTTAATACCCATGGGTTTGGCCCCCCTAAGCTTTCTAGTGATCCAGGCTTTGGCGAGCCTACTGACGAAAGCATTGCCGGTGCCATTTATGTTCCGGAATCAGGTCTTATCAGCGACCCTAAGCAGTCGGTTCACAACGTACAGGTGGCCGGTGAGAACGCCGGTGGAGAATACCTTTTCAAAGCTGAGGTAAAGGAAATCCTTAAAAAGGACGGCCGCTGTGCCGGGATCAAGCTGGCCGACGGCACAAAGATAGAAGCACCCGTGGTGATAAATGTGGCCGGGCCTCACTCCTATATAGTGAACCAGATGGCCGGCGTGATAGATGGAATGAATATCAAGACCCGGCCGCTTAGACAAGAGGTCTGTCATGTCCCTGCACCGGAAGGGTTTGACTACAATAATCTGGGAACCATCATATCCGATGGCGACGTCGGCTGCTATTCACGGCCGGAGATAGGCAATCATGTCCTCATCGGCTCCGAAGATCCTGCGTGTGACATTCTTGAATACATAGACGACCCGGACAATTACAATCAAAACTTTACGGACCAGTGGACGACCCAGGTCATGCGCGTGGCCCAGCGCCTTGAAAATCTGCCCATACCCGGACCCGGAAAAAGCCAGGGAGTGGTGGATCTTTACGACGCATCAGATGACTGGATTCCTATCTATGATAAGTCTGATTTACCCGGCTTTTATATGGCTGTCGGCACATCAGGCAATCAGTATAAAAATGCACCTGTGGTGGGGGTGCTCATGGCCGAGTTGATCAAAGCCTGTGAAAATGGACATGATCACGACCGCGACCCGGTAAAATTCACCATGCATTATACCAGGCGGGAGTGTAATATCGGTTTCTACAGCCGATTGCGGGAGATAAATCCTAATTCCAGCTTCTCGGTCATTGGATAAGATAAAGACTGAAGGGTATGATTCGAGTTTTTGTTTTGAGAAAAGAAAAAAATGTTTGATTAAAATGCAATGACAGGATACCTTATTAGGTTATTGAATGATTTAATCATTAAAAATAAGATTACGTATTAGTGTGATTATGGTTCCCAAAAAAGACATTCTGCTCTCAGTAAAAGATTTACGAACCTATTTTAATGTTAAAGAAGGTTTGGCAAAAGCTGTTGACGGCGTATCCTACAATATTAACCATGGAGAAACATTGGGACTTGTGGGTGAATCCGGATGTGGCAAAACAGTTTCTGCTCTATCAATTTTAAAGTTGCTTGACATCCCTCCTGCTGAGTTCCATTCAGGTCAAATTCTTTTTAAAGATCACGATTTGCTGCAAATGACAGAACAGGAGCTTAACACAATAAGAGGACGATCTATCTCAATGATCTTCCAGGAACCTATGACTTCACTGAACCCTGTACTTTCCATAGGGTTCCAGATAGATGAAGTTATGATCAACCATCTGGATATAACTGCCAAAGAAGCCCGTGACCGGACCATTGAGCTCTTGAACATGGTTGGCATTTCTTTACCCCAAAAGCGGGCAAAGGAATACCCGCATCAGCTAAGCGGCGGAATGCGGCAAAGAATAATGATCGCTTTAGCTTTAGCCTGTGATCCGGAACTACTAATAGCTGATGAGCCTACCACAGCTCTTGACGTAACAATTCAGGCACAGATCCTGGATATCATGCTTAGCCTTCAAGACAAACTGAATACAAGCATCCTTTTAATAACCCATGATCTCGGTGTTATTGCAGAAACAGCAGATAGAGTAGCTGTCATGTATGCAGGAAAAATAGTGGAAGAAGCGGACGTAAGAACGATTTTTCAAAATCCTCTTCACCCATATACTCAAGGGCTTTTGAATTCTGTTCCTAAAATCAATAAAATTGATTCAGCAACCCGGTTACAAGAAATTCCCGGCATTGTGCCAAACCTGTGCTATCTTCCTGAAGGATGCGCATTTTTTAATCGATGTCATGTCAAAGAAAAAATATGCCAATTAGAAAAACCAAGACTTCTTAATATCGAAAACAATCATAATGTTCGGTGTTGGATAGTGCAAAACAGAGCGTAATAAGGCATTATGCAGTGGAAATGGAGAATATAAATGAGTGAGAAACTTTTGGAAGTTAAAAGTCTTAAAAAACTTTTCCCTGTAAAACCCGGTTTCTTTTTCAAATCAAAAGATCATGTGCACGCTGTCGATGGAGTCAGTTTAAGCGTAAAACCCGGACGTACTTTAGGCCTGGTTGGTGAAAGCGGTTGCGGAAAAACCACAATGGGAAAGACTATTCTGAAACTTATAGAGCCCACTGATGGTCAAATATTTTTTAAAGGTGAAAATATTACAGGATATACTCGGCAGGAGATGAAAAAAGTCAGACGTCAAATGCAAATGATTTTTCAGGATCCTTTTTCCTCACTCAATCCCAGACACACTATTGGATCCATTCTTGCGGCTCCCTTAGAAATTCATGGATTAGCTGATGGTAAAAATATGGAAGACAAAATTTCAGGGTTTTTAAAAAAAGTTGGGTTATCATCTGAAGCCATGCGCCGTTATCCCCATGAATTCAGTGGGGGCCAGCGTCAGCGCATTGGCATTGCCAGAGCGCTTGCCCTTTATCCGGAATTGATAATAGCGGATGAACCGGTCTCAGCACTGGATGTATCAATTCAGGCCCAAATACTTAATTTAATGAAAGATCTGCAAGAAGAATTAGGCTTAGCTTACATCATTATAGCTCATGATCTCAGCGTAGTAAGCTATATTTCTGATGAAATTGCAGTTATGTATCTTGGTAAAATAGTAGAAAAAGCATTGAGTACAGACTTTTATGCAGAGCCTCTTCACCCGTACAGCAGGGCGCTCATCTCCGCTATTCCGGTTCTTGATCCTGATTTTAAAAAAAAACGGTTTATACTGAAAGGTGATGTGCCATCGCCCATCAATCCTCCTTCAGGATGCAGATTTCACCCACGTTGCCCATATCGTTTTGAACCATGTGATAAGAGCGAGCCTTATTTGGAGCAAGTAGGAAAGGAAAACCATTTTGTAGCATGCCATTTGAAATTTTGAAAATATCCATAGTGATAAGCGTTAATTTTTTATGCTTTAAGGAGTAGCTTTTGTTTAAATATATAATAAAAAGATCGCTGCAGGCTATCCCTCTTCTCATTGGAGTATCCATAATTGCTTTTTCCATAATGCATCTTGCGCCTGGAGGACCTCTTTCTGTATATACATTAAATCCGTCAATTACAGCCCAGGATATTGATAAAATCAAGGTCATACTGGGACTTGATCAACCGATTCATATACAATACGTAAAATGGGCAACGGGTATGTTCACAGGAAACTGGGGAACAACTTTTTTTGGCGGCAGACAAGTCTTTGACGTTATTGTAGAAAGAATTCCTGCTACATTTCTATTAATGGGATCTGCAATGAGCATTGCAATAATCCTGGGTATGTGTATTGGTATTCTTGGCGCTTTTAAACGTTATTCAGTATTTGATTATCTTGCCACCACCGGAGCAATGGTTGCACTGTCATTTCCCACTTTCTGGTTCGGGTTAATGGCAATCTACATATTCAGTCTTAAACTTGGATGGTTACCGTCCGGCGGTATGTTTACCCTTGGCGGTGAAGAGGATTTCTTTGACCTGTTTCGGCACCTGGTGCTTCCCACTGTTGTGCTTGCCCTTGTACTGGTTGCTCAATGGAGCCGATATACCCGATCAAGTTTTCTTGAAGTAATTCACCAGGATTACATCCGTACGGCTAAATCCAAAGGCATAAAAGGATCTAAAATACTGTTCATACACGCTCTTCCAAACGCCATTGCTCCTCTCATTGCTCTTGCCGGGGTCCAATTACCATGGCTTTTCAGTGGCGCTCTTGTTGCGGAAACAATTTTTGGCTGGCCCGGAATGGGCAGACTTTTTGTGGATTCCCTTACTATGAAAGAATACCCAGTTTTAATGGGGCTGGTAATGTTTACTGCAATTGCCGTAATTTTTGGGAATCTTATTGCAGATCTAATAAACGCGGTTTTAGATCCAAGAATTGCGCTGGAGTAAAAATGAGAATGAACAGGAATTAAAAAAAATAATATGAAAAATAGCCCATCAAAATTGTCGCTGCCCCAAAAAAACGAATCTGTTGAATTCTATGAAACGCAACTTCAACGCTTGTGGAGACGTTTCTCAAACCACAGATTAGCCGTTATAGGCGGATGCATCGTTTTAATCCTTTTAATCAGTGCTGTATTTGCAAACCTTATATCGCCCCATGATCCATTGGACCTGGACACATCACGCCGCTTTATTGAGCCCTTTACAGATACCCATTTCATTCTCGGGACTGATGAAATGGGGCGTGATACCTTTGCAAGACTGCTCCATGGAGGAAGAATAAGTCTTATAGTCGGCATAGCTGCAATGTTTGCAACTGTTGTAACAGGCTTATTGGTAGGGCTTGTTTCAGGCTATTACGGTGGGAAGATAGACAGTATCCTCATGCGTTTTACAGACACCATTTTATGTTTTCCCCAGGTTTTTTTACTTCTGATTCTTGCGGCCTTTATTACGCCAACTGTACTATCAATCGCCCTGATAATAGGATTTACCTCGTGGATGGAGGTGGCTCGCATCATCAGAGCTCAGATCCAATACATTAAAAAACAGGATTTTATTGAAGCAAGTTTTGCTTTAGGGGCTTCAGGCAGCCGCATAATGTTTCGAGAACTATTGCCCAATGCCATGGCTCCAGTTCTTGTATCAGCCACCTTAAATGTAGCCAATGCAGTGCTGATGGAATCTTATATAAGCTTTTTGGGTTACGGAATTCAACCGCCACTTGCCAGCTGGGGAAATATGTTAACCAATGCCCAGGCTTATTTCGATCTTTCCCCATGGCTGGCGATTTTGCCTGGCATCATGATAACATTAACAGTTATGAGCTTTAACTTTTTAGGTGATGGTCTAAGAGATGCTTTGGACCCTCGTTTAAAAATGTGGACATAAACCGTCTCGTTCGACTTAAAATTGGACAGACACTCAACAATAAGTAAGGAGGATTTAAGTGATGAAAGATTCTAAACCATCCGATTTTACGCGCAGAGAGTTTATGAAGACAACAGGTTATGTAGCCTTTTCCACTGTAATCGCAGGCAGCGTATTGGGTATAACAAACCCTGCATGGGCTGCCAAAAAAAGTGTTATTGTGGGTATGACCCAGGAACCTGTAAATTTTAATCCACTTCTCTATGTGAACTCCGGAACCGAAGAAGTTCCGGAAGCATGTATGTTTGATGCGCTCTGGGATGTGAACCATCTAGGAGAATTTATCCCCAATCTGGCAGCTAAAGTTCCCACACTTGAAAATGGTGGAATATCTTCAGATGGAAAATTGTGGAAAATAGAGCTTAAAAAGGGGATTAAATGGCATGATGGGGCTCCCTTCAATGCAAAAGATGTGGAGTTTACATATCAGACAATTATTAATCCCAAGGTCGCCATCAGATCCCGATCAGGATTTGATCTTATCTCTGATTTTAAGATAATTGACGATTACAATGTGGAAATAAGCCTGGCAAAACCTTTTGTTCCTTTTGCCTGGGCATGGCAAAAAATGCACATCGTACCCCATCATATTTTATCCAAAGTACCGGATATCAACACTGCTGCTTTTAACATGAACCCCATAGGCACAGGACCTTACCTTCTTGACAAACGTGTGGCAGGCAGTCATATGATATATAAAAGGAATCCTGAATATCATAGAGGTCAGCCAGCCATAGAAACAGTTGTTCATAAATTTATTCCCGACCAGACTGTTGCATACACCCAGTTTAAAACCGGTGAAATTGATGTGTTTGGACTGCATGGTGTGCCGCCGGAAAGATTTGAAGAGGCAAAAACACTCCTTAATCGTGATTCTTTGAAAACACCCCAACCATGGGTTGAATTTATTTACTTTAACTGTGGTAAGCCACAGTTCAAAGAAAAAATTGTCCGCCAGGCTCTATACCTTGCCTGTGACAAGGAAAAATGGATAAATGATGTTCAATATGGACTTCCTCCCAGAACATTATCTTATCTGCATCCCAGCCATTGGGCCTACAACAGCAAAATAAAGGACCCGGGGTTTAATTTAAAAAAAGCTGCAGAAATGCTTGAAGGAGCAGGGTGGAAAATCGGTTCAGACGGCATTCGCCAGAAAGACGGTGTAAAACTAAAATTTACCATGTCAACTACTGCCGGTGCAAAGGCAAGGGAACAGGCTGAAGCAATGGTTCAGTCAAACTGGAAAGAAATCGGTGTAGTCATGGAAATTAAAAATATGCCGGCATCAGTTGTCTGGGGCGAATATACAACTAAATCTCAATTCGATACTCTTATGGTGGGCTGGGAACCAACCGTTGGAATGGATCCCGACTACACAGCAAGGTGCCACTCAAAACAAATTCCAGTAAAGCATGGAGTTGGTTCCAATTATGTACAATACGAAAATCTTGAACTGGATAAACTTCTGGAACAGGGTGTGCTGATTTCAGACATGGCAAAACGCAAAGAAGTTTATGACAAAATTCAGGAAATTCTTCATGAAGATGTACCTTTTGCTCCAATTTTTGCTTATGTTTTTATCTATGGGAAAAAATCTGATCTCAAGGGATATGAAGTTAATCCTTATGTTACTGATGTTACATGGAATATTCAGGACTGGAGCTGGGGATAGTTAGATTCATAATCCTTATGCAGTCTTCCTGACGATTATGATTATTATATTCACTTATGGCATTTGTTCTTAAACAAGAACTTGAGATTGAATTGGATAAGATGCCACTTTTTTAATTGTTGCAAAAGCCTTCACATTTTTTTGTGAAGGCTTTTGCATGCTTTTGTTTGAACCAATGTTCTCATTTTATTTTTATTTGAAAATCTTGAATCTGAAATCGAATAATAGTATTCTTCTATGCCTCGGCCCTGGGAGAGCAATTTATCGATATTACAAATAGTACACCAAATGATCGATAATGTGGGAACCTTTGCAAATGCAAAATATTTGTTGGCCAGGCTTCAGAGATATGACATAATTGCGCTAAACCCTTTTGTATTTTAAATCTAAGCATAAGTTCGCAAGAATATTGCCGAACAATACGGACCGGTCAAATAAGCTCTTTGTTTGAATGTATTCGTCTTCACTGTGATCTTTGGCACCAATTGGTCCTAATCCATCAATAACAGGAATCCCCTCATAGGCAATCAGGTTTGCATCTGAAACCCCCTGTCGCAATTCAGAAATGATTTGAATGTCAAGGCTTTTTGCAAGTTTATGAATTTTTTGGAACACGGCCAGGTTTCTTTTTGTCTCTGGCATGGCCGGCCTGCTGGATACAATCGTCATTGTCGAAGAGGTTCCCGGGATAATTATTTGATTGCAAATAGATGTAAAACCGGATTCCAAGTCATTTTGATCGGTTGATTTTAAAAATCTAAAATCAATTCTGGCACTTGCATGCTGGGGTACAGTGTTGGGACCAATTCCACCTGCAATCATACCTACATTGGCAGAAATGCCTTTTTGGGGGGCATTCAATTTTTCAATGGCAATTGTTTTATGGGCAAGTTCCAGGATGGCACTGGCCTTGTGAATACCGGCAAAGGCAGCGTGTCCAGCTTCTCCGGTAACATCCAATTGTACAGATACATTCCCTTTTCGGCCGGTGACAATCTCCCCGTTCAGTCCGCCGGCCTCAAGGACAAAGGCTATTTTACTTTTTCGGGCTTCATTCTGAATGAGAGATCGTGAACTTGGAGACCCCATTTCTTCATCAGAATTAAATATGAAGGTAACGGGCAGCCTATGCATAAAATTGGCACGGACCAGGGATTTTAGGGCAAAAATTCCCACAACAAGCCCCCCTTTCATGTCAGCAACACCCGGGCCATAACAGTTTTTATGATCCTGTTTGAAAAAATTAAAGCCCGTATCGTGGGGAAAAACCGTATCCATATGTCCGGTAATCAGGACCTGTTTTTTCCCGGAATCAAATCCTGGGGATCTTGCAATGATATGGTTCCCGAAATCACTGTCTTTTTTTTGTTCGCAGGTAAATCCCAGGGCTTTCATTTCCCTGAGAATGACCTGGCCGACCCTGTCAACGCCGGATTTATTTTTTGTACCGCTCTGGATGCAGACCAGCTCATTTAAAAGGGTTAACATGTCTGTTTTGCGCTCTTTTAGGAAAGTTGATATCTGCTGCTGTATGTTCATGGTAAACGCATATCCTTTAGGTGACCGGGGCGGCAGGAAAGTTGTATTGCTTTACTGCCGCCTTGAAAGGTTTATCAGGGTTTGTGAAAGGAAAAATTTGCATCTGCATATATTGCAGCATCTGCATCCGGGTAATTGACAACTTCTCCATTCCATGGTTTTTCCAGAATGACGTTGCCGTCTTCCGCTCCCCGGACATTGCTTTTATGAAGAGGGATTTTCCCGCCTGCCGTGGCAATATATCTTGGAATGGCATCGCCTGAGATATTTCCGTACATGCTTTCAACAATATCACGGCCAACCTCGACAGGAACCCTGAAATGGGTGAACTGGGGATTCCTGTAAGAGCAGTTGAATATATAGTAGGGTCTGACATAATTTTCCTGTATAGTTTCGCACAGCTTCCACATTTTAACCCTTGTATCGTTAATCCCTTTGAGAAGGACGGCCTGGTTTAAAACAGCAGATACATTTTTTGAAATCCGCTTAAAAGCATCACCGGACAGCGGGGTGATTTCCTGTGCTGTATTGATTTGCGTCACCACCCTGACCGGCTTTTTATCGTTACTTTCCGCAAGGATATCCAAAAGTTCATTATCCACTCGCTGGGGAGCGGTCACTGGAATTCTTGTGCCGAGACGTTTCATTTTTATATGATCTATCGAGTCAAGCGCAGCCAGGATTTTTCTGATGATTTTATTAGGCAGGACAAATGCATCACCGCCCGTGATAAGGACGTCTCGTATGCGGGAGTTCTTGCGGATATAATCGAATGCCTCTTCATAGGCTTCTTCGGAATAAATCCTGTCTTTTTTGCCGATATGGGCGATTCTCAGACAGTGTGTGCAGTACATGGCGCACATGTTGGTGGCTTTTATGGTTACAACCCTTGGATAGAACTGGTCAATCAGCCTTGCCGGAGAGTGGTCTGCTGCAACGGGCGGGATTTCTATGCCGGTATTGTTCACCATTTCTCCAGTGGGAACAGACTGAAGAAGGATCGGGTCATTGATCGCACCCGGTTGAATAAGGCTGGCATAATAGGGCGTCAGGCGCATGCGGTAGGTCTTTGTCACATGGGCTACTTCCTTTATCACTTTAGGGGGAAGGTCGATGATTTTGGACAGCTCCTCGATGGAGTCAATGCAATGCTTGATCTGACCGGGGTAGGTGTTCCATTCATCCTCACTGATTTTCAAATGGGTTTTTATCCGTTCTTTGTTTTCAAGCAGAGTATTCCAGAGCTCCATACCACTTGGGGCGACTTCCTGTTTTTCTGTTAAATAAGCATCAACCCTGTCTATTGCTTCCTGCACAATTGGGAGAGCCTTGCTGATTCTTCCGCCTATAGAGACACTGTGCTCATCAATCTGTTGGTGTTTAACCGCCAGTTTTTCAAGGTCCTTTCTGGAAAGTTCAAAACTTTCAGGGGAGATCTGAAATTTTTTTTGAAACGTGTTCAGCCGTATAAAAAGCTCTATGATAGGGCTGGTCAGGTTTTGCCGGTCTGCATGACCTGCCAGTTCGGCAATCTCTTTTTTCTGTGCGTGAGAAGGCTGGTTAGCATTATCAATAAACAACTCATTAAAAAAATCCAAAGTAAATTGATCAAGATTTTCTTTATCCGTGTGCATGGTATTTCTCCGTTATGTTTTCCTTTGTATATGCCAATTCAATATTCTACCCTTCCGGAGTAAGGCGCGGGCGCTTTTCTTTACTGACCTGGTGACAGGCTACAAAATGCCCTTGTGCCACCTCTTTTAAGTCGGGTATTTTGGTTTTACACAGATCATCGGCAAGGGGGCACCGGGTGTGAAAATAGCAGCCGGAAGGCGGATTCATAGGACTTGGCACTTCTCCTGAAAGAATGATCTGTCGAGATACCGCTTCCGGGTCCGGACGGGGAGATGCACTGAGCAAGGCCTGGGTATAGGGATGCAAAGGTTCATTGAAAAGATCGTGTTTATCCGCCGTTTCAACGGTTTTGCCCAGGTACATCACCATGATGGTGTCGCAGATATGCCTGACCACGCTCAGATCATGACTGATAAAGACATAAGAAAGATCCAGCCGTACCTGAAGGTCTTTTAACAGGTTGAGGACCTGGGCTTGCACAGAGACATCAAGGGCAGAAACCGCTTCATCACAGATAACAACATCGGGATTGAAGACCAATGCCCTTGCCATATCAATACGCTGCCGCTGTCCCCCTGAAAATTCATGGGGAAATTTATAAAAGCTTTTTTTTGACAATCCGACAATTTCCAGAATCTGTTCAACCCGTTCTTTTCGTTCACGGGATGAGCCTTCTCCATGGATGATCAAGGGTTCTGCAATGATATTTCCGATACGCATCCTTGGATTCAGGGATGCGTATGAGTCCTGAAAAATCATCTGCATGTTCTTGCGGACATTTTTAAGGGTCTTTCCCTTCACTCCGGTAATGTCATCTCCCCTGAAAATTATCTGGCCGGAATCCAGCGGGATCAACTGCATGATCAGGCGTGCCAGGGTGCTTTTGCCGCATCCGGATTCACCCACAACACCAATCGTCTTGCCCTTTTCAAGAAAAAAACTGACCCCTTCTACCGCCTTTACATATTTGGGTTTTGAAAAAAGACCTTTTCCGTCATTAAACCATTTGGTCAGGTGTTTAACTTCAAGGAGCGGGCCTCCGGGCTGATTAGGATTCATTGGGAAGCTCACTGCTTTTTTTATTGTAGAGCCAGCAGAAAACACTGTGCTCCGGAAGGATGAAAAAAGCCGGGGGTTTTTCCCTTGTGCAGATTTCCATGGCACTTTCACATCTGGGATTGAATCGGCAGCCATCGGGCATGTCCTGAAGGGAGGGGACACGCCCTTCGATTGTGGGTAATTTTTCAGGTATACTGCCTTCAACAAGGGGGATGGAGGCTATCAGCCCCCGGGTGTAGGGGTGATGCGGTGCCTTGAAAATATCTTTGACCGGCGCGCTTTCCACCATCTGGCCGGCATACATGACCACCACGCGTTCGCACACGGCTGCAATAACGCCCAGGTCATGGGTGATGAACATGACTGCCATGTTGTGCTTCTTCCTGAGCCGGTCGATGATCCGCAGGATCTGGGCCTGGATGGTCACATCCAGGGCAGTGGTTGGTTCATCGGCAATGAGCAGTTTGGGCTGGCATGCCAGTGCCATGGCGATCATTACCCGCTGACGCATGCCGCCGGACATATTGTGGGGGTACTGCTTTAAGCGGTTTACAGGGGAGGGGATGCCCACCTCTTCCAGGGCGGCTACCGACAATTCATAGGCCTGTTTTTTGCTGATGTCCCGGTGCAGGGTGATGGCCTCAACTATCTGGTGCCCAATGGTGAAAACCGGGTTCAACGAGGTCATGGGTTCCTGGAAGATCATGGAAATATCATTACCCCGCATTTTTCGGATGGCTTTGCGTTTGAGGGTAAGCATGTTTCTGTTTTCAAAGGTGATGCTGCCTGATTTGATGCAAAGATTGCCCTCCAGCAATTGCATGATGGCAAGGGCGGTCAGGCTTTTACCGCATCCTGATTCACCCACGATCCCCAGGCTTTCCCCCTGGTTGATATGCAGTGAAATGCCATTCAGGGCCTGGGCCGTATAGTCTTCGAATTTGACTTCCAGTTTAAGATCTTCAATCTTTAATAATGGGTCACTATTCATGCTATCCCTTCCGATTCAGTCTGGGATCAAGCACATCTCTCAGGCCGTCACCAATTGCGTTTAACGCAAGCACACACAACGAGATGGCGATTCCTGAGAAAAAACAGATCCACGGTGCGCGGCGTAAAAAAACTTTTCCCGAACTGATCACCACACCCCAGCTTGGCGTTTCCGGCGGCATGCCCACCCCTAAAAAACTCAGTGAGGCTTCAGCCAGTACGACATAGGCAAAAATCATGGTCCCCTGGATGATAATGGGTGCAATGCAGTTGCGGGGAATATGAAGGAAAAGGATGCGAAATGAACTGGCACCAATAGCCCGGGCCGCTTCAACATAGGTCTGCTCCTTTTGAACCAGGACGGCACCGCGCACCACTCTGGCCATCCGCGGCGTATAGACAATAGCAAGGGTGATGATAACATTCATAAGACTAGGTCCCAAAACCGCCATGATCATGATCATGAGAATCAAACCCGGAAAAGCCATCAGCCCGTCCAGGATGCGCATGATCACCTCATCAAGATGCTTGAAATAGCCTGAAACAAGGCCCAGGAACGTTCCAAAAAGCGAGGTCAGAATCACTACGACAAACCCGACAAGCATGGAGATGCGAGACCCGTAAACTACGCGGGAAAAAATATCGCGTCCCATCCGATCCGTTCCAAACCAGTGCTGCGCTCCAGGCGCCATAAGTCGATCCTCGGGGATGATCTCCAAAGGATCATGAGTGGCAATCTGGCTGGCAAAAACGGCCATGATAAGCATCACTATTATGATAAACACACCGAATACGGCTGTCGGATTTTTCATGAATTTTCCAAGTATTCGTCTGAATCCGGATTTTTCTTTCTTAATCATAACTAATATTCAAGCCTTGGATCTATGAAAGTGTAAATAATGTCCACCAGCAGATTGATCAGGGTCCAGGCAATGGCGATATAAAGCACCACGCCTTCAATCACAGGGTAGTCCCGGGTAAAAACAGACTTGATCAGCAACCGCCCGACTCCTGGAATATTAAAGATGGATTCGGTCACTACCGCCCCTCCCATGAGGTTGGCAAAGGACATGCCAATGACGGTTACCACCGGAATAATTGCGTTGCGCAGCGCATGCTTGAAAATCACAAGACTTGGCCCCACGCCCTTTGCTTTGGCTGTCCTTATATACTCGTTCCTCAGTACATCCAGCATACAGGCCCGGGTCATACGCGCAATAAGGGCAACTGCTCCGGCAGCAAGGGTAATTGAAGGCAAAACAAGATAAGACAGACAGGACCAGATTCCGTTACTCAACGGGCTGTATCCTGCAGCTGGGAAAATCGGCACCATGATGGAAAAACCCAGGACCAGCATCAACCCGAGCCAGAAGTTGGGAACGGCAACGGCAATGGAAGTGAAGAGCATAAAGCCCCGGTCAAAGATCGATTCATGGGTTGCAGCGGCCAGTACTCCGGTGACAATACCGATCAGAGCGGCCATGGTCAGCGAGAGCAGGGTCAGCAGAACTGTTGCCTCCAGGTGATCAAGTATGACATCGGATACAGACCGGTTCTGGAAAAAGAGTGATTTCCCCAGGTCTCCTTGCAAAAATCTGCCTATCCAGTCAGCAAATTGTATCCAGACGGGCTTGTCAAGGCCCATCTCGGCTTGGAGTGCAGCAATATCTTCATTGGTAGCCTCGGGGCCCAGCATGATGGCAGCCGGGTCCCCGGGCAACAGATGCATGACAATGAAGATGGTGACGCTAACCACCAATAATACCAGTGCCATTGAGAAAAATCGTTTTATTAAAAATCTTAGCAAAGTTATTTTGTCTTCCAGACATTAAAGAAATACAGATAGAGTTCGTTGGCAAATCCATTCACTTTATTGCTGCTGATCCGCAGATTCTTATAGTCCCCGACCTTGATGTAAGGCACTTCAGAATAAACCAATTCCTGGAATTTTTCGAGAATCGTGTACCGTGCCTCAAACTTTGACTCGATACAGAAGCTTTCATACAGTTTTTTTGCTTCTGGATGGTCCCATCCGGCACCGTACTTCAAATTCATGGCAGTGGTCAAGGAGGGGTCAGGCTTGGTTGTAAATCCGGAACTGAAAGCACTCCAAAGCTCAGGGTTCTTTCTTCTGGAGAGAAGCGTGGCCCACTCCATGCTCTGCAGATCGATGTTGAGACCGGCTTTCACCATATTGGCCTTGGCTGCCACACAAAGGTTGTATTCCAGGGGACCGGACATCCAGACTATTTTTTCACCCTTGTAGCCGGCTTCCTTTAACAGGGCTTTGGCTTTTTCAATGTTATTCTGATTATAGGCAGCTTCACCAGCAGTGGAGTGCCACACCTGCTCTTTCAAGGCAAGACTGGGGTCAATGCGCCAGAAAATTTGATCGCCATATCCGGCAGCCATGGTGCCTTTTACATCCATGGTGGCCAGCATTGCCTGACGGATTTTTTTATCTTTTGTGGGACCGAATTTGGTATTCAGCACAAAGACAAACCAGGCCCGGGGCGGAGAGATATAGGTTTTCATATGTTTCACATTTTTGAGACGGTCGTACTCGTCCGAAGGCACAAAATCGGCAAAGTCATATTCTCCGCCTTCAACACCATTTACACGGACCGGCTCTTCGGAGATCCCGTAGAAGACAAGTTGATCCAGATAAGCTGTTTTCCTACCGGTGTAACCATCGCTTTTTGTTTCCAGTGCTTTATAACCCTCAAACCGTTTTAGGGTGATGTGGTCATTGGGACGCCACTCCACAAACATGTAAGGTCCGGTACCGATATACTCGGATGATGGTTTGGCCGGGTATTTGACGCATATTTCCTCAGGGTAGATGACCGGACCGCCCAGCAGCATGGCAAGGGAGCTCATCAGCGTGCCCCATTGTTCCTTAAGCTGTATAACTATTGTATAATTATCTCTGGCAGTGACAGAGTCGATATGGGCAAAAAGCTGTTTCCCATAAGAGGCCACTTTCCCCCAGCGGTCCAGGGAGGCCACCACATCGGCAGAAGTCATGGATTTTCCGTTATGGAATTCTATGTCCTGGCGTAAAGGAATGGTGTAGGTCAGTTTGTCATCGCTGATGGCAGGCATGCCAGAGGCCAGCATGGGTTTTATTTCGCCTTTTTTGGTAAAGGCATAGAGTCCTTCATACATGTTACCGGCCACAAACACAGCAAGGGTTGCCCGGGTGGAGTGCACATCCAGGGTGGGCGGGTCAGAGTCGATTACGATTTTTAAAATACCACCTTTTACCGGTGTTTCAGAGGCAGATAGTGGTAAAGACAATACCATCAATGCCATGATTGCCATAAAGATTGTTTTCATTTTCATACTCATTAGATTACCTCCTGTTAAAAGTTTAAGGGGTTACTCTTTTAAAAATATATTAAGGCTGAACTCTCTGGTGCGCCAGTTTAATCAATTAATCCAAACCCGCTGCAATACCATCCCTCCTGAACTCGGCAACGCCCTGAAAGCCCTTGCTCTCCTGACACATTAACGTTGTGTGGATGGCGCCATGGTAAAAGGACCAGGGATCATGCCAGTCAAATTCATATCCGAAAGTCTTTAACGCATCAATCTTTTTACTGGGGAAACGCTCGCTTTCCACAGTAAGATTGCCCGATGGCCTGCAGTGCAGTCTTGGTTCGCTCGTGGCAATGTCAATGGAAAGGTTAGAGTATATCACATGATAAAGAAATTGAAAAACTGTAGATAAAATTCTGTCAGATCCCGGACTTCCGGTCACGATCCATGGCCGGCGGTTGTGACTGATAATGGTCGGACACACCATGGAAACAGGAAGACCGGAAGGCTTTAAAAAGTGAGGATGCAAAGGGTCTTCCCTGTCACAATCCACGAGATAATTATTGTATAGAAACCCCATCCCTTTAGCAGCCACTTTTGCACCGTATACCGAGTTAATTGACTGTGTGAGTCCCACACTGTTGCCGTGCTTATCCATCACTGAAAGATGCGTGGTTTCCCCTCCTTTTGGCATGGGAATCATCGATGAATTTCCAGGACGTTTCAGGGTGAGAAGGATTTCCGAAACCTTGTTAAGATATGAATCGTTAAGCAGGGGGTCGTGATTATGACAATATTTTTCAGGTTGCACAGGTGAACAGGCTAAAGTTGTCAGTGTGGTGCGGATGATTTCAGCCATAATCATCTCCCTGGGAAGACAGTGATTGGTACTGGTGCTTGAAATTCGGTCAATCAGCTCGAGCATCATCAACAGGCCCCTGCCCGGAGAGGGAGGGGGGGGGACATGAATCGTCAGTCCTTTTTGATGAAAAATTAGTGGGGTCGTTTCAGTCGGCCAGGGAATCCTGACAAGATCTTCTATATTGAGAAAACCTTGGTGTTCGGCCATGTCTGCTGCAATAGCATGGGCAATGTCACCATTGTAAAATTCTCGGACCCCTTTTTTGGCCAATTGTTCCAGCACCAGGGCCAGATCATTCTGCTTGAAAAGGTCGCCTGGTTCATAAGGGGTTGTCCCATTTTTTAAAAAATAAGCTTGCCCGATTTCCGAACTGTTTTGATGAAAAATTTGCAATGTTTTTTTCTGAAGCGCATGCTGAAGCTGAGTAATCTGGTAACCGTCCCGAGCGATGGCAATGGCCGGTCCAAACAGATCTTTCCACTTCAGTGCGCCAAAATGTCTGTTCATATAGTCAAGGACGGCGAGCGTCGTCGGAACGGTTGTAGACCTGTAGCCGGCTTCAAGGTCTCCGGGCTCAAGTATCCCTGTATTGAGATTGAGCGGTATCCGGCCCGATCCATTGAGAAATAAATACCTTTTCCCAAGGCAGAGCATGACCATAGTGTGGCCGCCGAGGCCGCTGGCCTGGGGTTCGCACACACACAGGGCCAGGGCGGCGGCACAGGCGGCATCCACGGCATTGCCTCCCCGCCGGAGCATTTCAACACCGGCATATGTTGCATTCGGGAACGCTGTGGCGACCATACCCTGGGATGCTGTACTGCATTTACCGTCCAGATCGGTCTGAAATGACTGCTCAACCTGTTTGATATTCATTGGAGCACCCAGTATTTATTTTGTGCGAACATAATATTAGTGTCAGCAATAATCGAGCCACGATAATAATATATTGAAATATAAGGATGTTTTGCTATTATCAACGTTGGGAAATATCCGGAACCATTCATTTTGGGAATATATAATTCCCATATCCAAAATATTTGAGGCCTTTTAATTCCCGTTTTTTTAAAATAGTATTGATGAATTTTCATTACTACCACATCTGGAATTCCAGGCCATTTGACCGCTATATTTTTTTCTTGTAAATTTTATAGAATAAGGGGTATTAAGAATTATTATTTATATTAAAACTGATAGTTTTTTATTAGAGACAACCTAAGAAAAGCTAATGGGAATTAAAAGGGAACATAAAGTTCCCATATTGGTTTGGATGAGAATGTGAATTATTAATTGGAATAGATATGGATCTGAACAAGATTGAAAATTATTTTTCTTCAGCTGAAAATGAAAAGTTCGGGAGAGCCGATAATGGTATTGTGGTGACTGCATTTAACGAGGCCACCCAGGCAGGCGTTCAAATGCTTGAAAAAGGGGGAAACGCCGTGGATGCAGCCTGCGCAGCCTCCCTGGCTCTCTGTGTCTGTGAGCCCCAGTCCAGCGGGCTGGGTGGCCAGGGCATGGCCATCCTCCATATTAACGGCAAAACCATTGCCCTGGATGGTTCGAGCAGGGTCCCCTCCCTTGCCCATATCAGACATTTTGCAGACCAGCAGCATTCCATGGGGTATCAGTCAGCGACAGTGCCAAGCCTTTTGGCGTTTATCGGGTATCTGCACATGACCTACGGCCGGTTGGAGTGGTCCCGGATTCTCGGGCCTGCCATTGATCTTGCCAGGTACGGATACCGGATAACACCATTGCAGAATTATCACCAGAAAATCCATTTGAAAGCATTTTTAAATTCAAGATCTGATACAGCTGCCCGGTATTTCCTGAAAAATGGAATAGTGCCCTATGATGTGGGAGACCTGTTTATACAGAAAGACCTGGCTAATTTGATGGAAATCATTGCCGATGATGGCCCCAGATCATTTTATCTTGGCAAGATTGCCCAGCAGATGGGTGAGGATATGAGAGCCAATAACGGCTTTCTCAGGAGCGATGATCTTGCCCTGATTCCATGGCCCATTGAGAGAGATCCTTTGGTGAGGAATTTCAGGGATGTGGACGTCTGTACCGTTCCGCCGCCGGCAGCCGGACGAACCCTGCTGCTGGTTCTGTTAATGCTGAATAATTTAAAGCCCGGGTTTATCAGTCAGATGACCTCGAAAAGTGCCCATGTGCTGGCTGAAACCTTTCGCCGGGCCCTGCTTCAGAGACGCCAGCAGATCATCCATCCTGCTCTTTATTCCCAGACCCAGGATATGACCATGACATCTCCATCATTTGCATCTGAACTGGCCAGATCAATCCAACAGACCATTGATCCGTATCTTCCGGTAAAAGATCCCCGGTCCTCGGGCAATGACACCACCCATTTTTCAGTGATGGACAAGGAGGGTAATGCAATCGGCATCAGCCAGTCCATTGAATCGATCTATGGATCAAAAACCGCTGCCCAGGGGCTTGGTTTTTTGTACAATAATTATATTAATACCATGGAGATCAAGGACCCGGGCCACCCCCACTATCTCAGGCCAAATGCCACTCCCTGGTCGTCCGTCGCCCCCAGCATTCTGTTCCATAGGGGGAAACCATGGATTACATTTGGCAGTCCGGGGAGTGAAAGGATTTTTTCTGCCATGGCACAGTTTATCATTCAGGTGGTGGACGGGGAACGCTCCCTTGCCCAGGCTGTTGATTTTCCCCGGATGCACTGTTCCATGGGAGGTGTGATCAGCCTGGAGGCCGACCGGTTTGATCCGTCGATCATTACCCATTTGGAGAACCTGGGATACACCATTGACAGGCGATCAGCCCGTTCTTTCTACCTTGGTGCCATTTACGGGGCAATGCAATGCCAGACAAAAAAAGAGTTCCAGGGGATTGCTGAAATCAGGAGGGAGGGCAGTGTGGCAGGTCCATCTTGATTTTTTTCGTAAAGATGGCGTGCCGGTAAAATCACCATGAAAATCCGGGTTTTGCTTATTTCAAAGGAAAAAATAATTATCGAGGCCATCACCAGGGAGATTGGCCCTGATATTGACCTGCTCACGGCCAGGTCATTGAACAAGGGGTTGCAGGTTTTTGAAGCGCAGAAGACAGCCGTTGTACTGATTGATGCGGCAATTTCGGGTCTGCCTGACCGCTCAGCCTTTAAAAAACTGTTTTCAGATTTCTGGGAAATAAATCCGATGGCTCGGTTTATTATCCTTACCACCAAGGGCAATATTCAAATAGCCATTAAAGCCGTGGAAGCAGGGGCAAGCAGTTACCTGCTCTGTCCTGCCGGTTTTGCCCAGATGAACAAGGCCGTTGCATCGGTCCTAAGGCACATGGACTCGTCACAGCAGGCAAAGCATTTCATAACCCAGGATAGCCAGAGCGGGTTTTTAGAGATGCTGAAGACCCGTTCGGAAACAATGAAACGGGTTTTTGAAAAAATTGCCCTGGTCAGCCAGACGGAAACCACGGTGCTCCTCACCGGAGAAACAGGTGTTGGCAAAGGGATTATTGCCCGCCTGATTCATGAAAAATCGGGCCGTTCGGCCGGTCCCATGTTGAACGTCCATTGTGGGGCAATACCGGAATCTTTGATCGAAAGCGAGCTGTTTGGGCATGAAAAAGGTTCTTTTACAGGGGCGATCAGAAATAAAAAAGGAAAATTTGAGCAGGCATCCCGGGGGACGATTTTTCTGGACGAGATCGGTACTGTTACTGCGGCAACCCAGATCAAGATGCTGCAGGTCCTTCAGGATAAAACATTCCAGCCCGTGGGCAGTGAAAAAACCTTTTCAACGGATGTGAGGGTGATCGCCGCATCTAACAGTGACCTGGAGCAGATGGTCGACCGGGGGGAGTTCAGGAAAGACCTTTATTTCCGGTTGAATATTTTCCCCATTGAAATCCCGGCCTTAAGGCTGAGAAAAAAAGATCTCCCACTTTTCATCACTTTTTTTATAGATCAGCTCAATTCGAAGCATGAAAAACAGATCAAAGGGGTTACCCCGGAAGTCATGGAGGCGTTTGACAATTACGCCTGGCCCGGTAATATCCGGGAGCTGGAGAATCTTCTTCAGCGGGCCTTTATACTTGGAGATAAGCCCTTTTTAGGTGTTTCGGTCTTTCCGGCCGACCTTTTCACCGGCTCAAAAACAAACATGCCTTCCCCCAGCACTTACCTGGGAACCCTGGCAGAGATTCGGCAGAAGGCCGTGGCCAAAGCTGAAACCGAATACCTATGCGCTGTCCTCAAGGCCCATTCAGGTAAAATAAATCAAGCCTCAATGACTGCAGGGATAAGCCGCCGACAACTCCATAAACTTCTTTCCAAACACGGTATCAGAAAGGTCGATTTCAAGAGCTGATGTGTAATAATTTTGTTTCATTCATTAAATGGAGTTTTACTTGACCACATCAATCATGAACGGATATAGTTTTGCACACAATGGGATCTATTAAAAATAAACTGCTGATTTTGGCCAGGGATTCGGATTCTTACGCCCGGATTCTTCGGGATGCTGATATAGAAAGACTTGAAGTACATGCCGCTAATACCCCGGACGAGGCTGAGATGTATAGTGAAGAGGTGAACATTGTCCTGGATGAGGCCGCCCTTTTGAATGCCGTCCGTAATGGGCATATCGCCGGAGCTGTGCTGGATGTGTTCAAGACAGAACCATTGCCACCTGATCACCCTTTCTGGAAAACCAAGGGGATTCTCATTACGGCCCATACGGCTGCTATAAGCTTTCCAATCGATATCGCTCCCATTTTCATGGAAAATTTTCAACGGTTTCAATCGGGTGCCCCTCTGAAATATTGTGTGGATTTCAATAAAATGTATTAAGAGCGGAGATATATTAAGTGGCACATGAATATTCAGTGAAAATCCATGATTATCTGACATCAAAAATAGAGACCGCACAAAAAAATAAAAAAGAGGCAAAAAGCCTTGATGACTCTGAAAATGTGCAGTTTTATGATGGACAGTTAGAAGAATTGTTCAGTATCAGAAAATACTTGACTGATCAAATCGATCTTGACACCCATAAGTATTATAAATGATATATTTAAGGAAATAAAATGGCCTATATATATTTACTTAACCTTCATGAAATAATAGATAAAAAACTAAATGAAGCAAAAAAATGTGTTGATAATGCTTCAAATGAACCTGAAAAAGCAAAATTCCTTGAAGGCAGAATTCAAGCACTTTCAGAGTTCAAAGAATTTTTAATAAACAATTTAAATATCAAGCTTCCCCGCAAGATCAGGCAACGATTAAAAGAGCATCAATAGTGCTGCCTTTTTAGAAAAATATGGTACTGAACATTTTTTATTTGGGAAATTTATCCCCCTTGCAAGAAGGATTTGTTTATCCTTTATTACTGCAGTAATGATTGCATTATTTCTGATATCTTCAACTGTTATTTATCAGCTCTTCATGATACCTTTGATTTTTATGGAATTTTGAACTGAATTAAATAGGAGGCGAATATGGATGAAAACAAAAAAACAGATGCTTTGAATTCTTCAAATTACGGTTGGCAGGGAAAAATTTTAAGTGTCGATCTTTCTTCAGAAACCATCACAGAGATTGACACTCATCCTTATGCAGATCGGTTTTTAGGTGGACGGGGAATCGCCACCCGCCTTTACTGGGAATATGTCCCTGTCACGGCCAGGGCTTTTGACCCGGAAAATCATTTGATTTTCATAACCGGTCCTTTGACAGCAACAGGTGCTCAAGGAGCATCACGTTTTGAGGTTGTGGGAAAATCACCTATGTTGATGCCGGAAGGATTCTGCTACGGAAACATGGGCGGATTTTGGGGGCCTGCATTAAAAAGAGCTGGTTTTGATGGGCTAATGGTATCCGGGAAAGCTAGTCGACCTGTTTATTTATTCATTTCAGATGGAAAAGCAACGCTTCAAGATGCCGACACAATTCATCTTGATGGGGTTAAAAAAGTAGGAGAGTATTTAAAACAAAAACATGGCAAAAACACCCATTTCATTACCACTGGTCCGGCCGGGATGAACCTGTGCCGCAATGCCAATCTGATGACTGATAATGAGGGTAGCGCAACAGGTGGTTTTGGAGCGGTTTTGGGTGCTAAAAATCTAAATGCCATTGCTGTTGTAGGGACTCAATCTCCTCGGGTTTGTGATCCCGAGGCATTAAAAGAGCTCAATCGTTTGACAATAAAGTTAAATCAGCGTGACACTACATTCAATCCATACCCTCCAGATCAAATTTCCCGTGCAGGCAAGGCCTCCTGCTTTCAGTGCGGTTTGGACTGTATAATGCGATCCACCTTCCGAACCCAATCGAACAAAGAGGTTGTTAGAAAGTGCCAGGCCATGTTTGTATACTTTCCCTGGGTTATGGGACGTCCAGGGGAACCTGCCGAAACGGCTCTGGATGCAACCGGACTTTGCAACGATTTATCTTTATGTACCATGGAGATGGCCAATATTGTTCAGTGGATCAGTGCCGGTTACAAGGCAGGTTATCTGAGTGACTCCCAAACCGATCTTGAAATCAGCAAACTTGGAACGTGGGAATTTTTTAAAGACCTCTGCAATATGATAGCTTATCGCCAGGGATTTGGTGATATCCTGGCTGAAGGACTACTGAGGGCTGGAGAAACCCTCGGCATAGAAGCCAAAAAACTTTTTGCCAATGAAGTTGCAGGAGTGGGCGATGGTGCTACCTATTCGGCAAGAGAATATTTGATGAACGGTTTGCTGTATGCCTTTGAGCCCCGGCAGCCCATTGCCATGCTGCATGAGGTGAGCAGGAGTATTGGGTCCTGGGTAATGAACTTGCAATATCCCGGATCAACACCGGTTTCCGCAGATGTTTACCGGGCGGCTGCAGCCAAATTCTGGTGCCATGATAAGGCCTGGGACCTGAATACCCATGAAGGCAAAGCCATGGCTGCCACACGCATCATAGATCGTACCTATGTTAAGGACAGTCTGGGGCTGTGTGATTCCTGCTGGCCATTGATGTTTTCAAACCATACAAAAGATAAAGTGGGTGATACAACCTTGGAGGCCCGCATATTCAATGCAGTAACCGGAAAAGATCTGGATGAGAATGCCCTGCTGAAATTCGGTGAAACCATCTTTAATCAACAGCGTGCCATCCTTTTGCGGGAAGGTTGGGATCCAAAAACTGATGATATAGTTGCGGAATTCAATTTCACTGATCCGGTTCAAGCCGTTTTTATGAACACTGATGTGCTTGTACCCGGTGAGGGTGATATCGTTTTAAGCCGTAAAGGCCAGACCTTGGATCGGGAAGTCTTCAAAAAAATGCGAGATGAGTTCTATCAATTACGAGGATGGAATCCCGAAACCGGCTATCCAACGGCAGAAAAGCTTCATGAACTAGGGCTTTTGGAATCTTAATAACTAAACTCAGGGGAAGTTGGAATAAAAGATTTTACTTTAAATTCTGTTCCCTTATGGTTTGCCTGCCAGAGATCATATTGCGCCTGTTGTATCAACCAACTTTCTGCACTCCCGCCAAATGCTTTTGATAATCTTATAGCCATTTCCGGAGATATCCCGAAACGACCATTAAGCAGGGCTGAAAGAGTTTTACGGGATACATTAAGTCCTTTTGCCGCCTCTGTAACTGTCAATCCAAGAGGCTCAATACAAAATTCTCTTATCGCTTCTCCCGGGTGTGGTGGATCAAACATAACCATTTTCTTAATCCTTATTTATTTAAAACTAATGATAATCGTCGTAGTTTACATCAATGACGTTATTGTTTTCAAATCGAAAAATAATACGCCAATTCCCGGAAACGGCAACCGCCCAAAAGTTTTTTAAATCACCTGTTAACGGATGAAGACCGAGTCCGGACAGGAGATCAAATGCCTGTTCTTTAAAAAATCCTCTGCCCCTTGTTTTAACTGCTGTGAAAGGATGGCGGGTATCATTTCAGCTCATTATTTTTTATATCTGTTTCAGACAGATTAACATGCACTTTCCAATACCCGCCTTTATCCGGGCCTATTCTTTTTAAGATTCCATTTTCTTTAAGTTTTTGCATATTTTTACGTATGTTTTTCGGGGATATGCCCACAATTTCAGATAATAATTGCTGGGTGATTTTTTTATTTTCCAGCACGCCTTTTATTATCAGTATCTGATTTTTAGTCAGATTAAATCTGCTTTCTAGGTCTTTTTCTAGGTCGGGAAGCCTGTTTTCTAGGTCTTTTTTTACGTCGTACGTGATATTTTTTACGTCTTTTTTTGAGTCGCTAAACTCTTTTACAGGGTCGCTAAACCCATTTACAGGGTCTTTTTCTAGGTCGCAAGACCGAATATCCAATAAT
>JAHJDU010000071.1 GCA_018812385.1 Pseudomonadota bacterium | reverse complement strand
AGAGCTTTTTATCATCATGGACAGGCACGCCCCATTCTTTGTCATGGTATTTAATATAAATAGGATCATTTGTTACCCACTTGCATCGTTCCATTTTTTATTTCCTTCAAGGGTCTATTTTATTTCAATGCCATTTACATTACCTGAAAAAGCGCTATTTTAATATATAAATTTGACGTTTCTGATCTAATAACCTTTAAGTATATAAACGTCAGGTTTTGACTTTTCAATGGGAAACGAATATATTATCTTTTAATTTTTCAAGTTGACTGATTAAAGAAAAGACAAATTTTTTAAATATGGAAAAATCCGGGTATAAAATAGGATCAGGATATGATGTCCACAGGCTTGTGTCAGGCAGAAAGCTGATCATTGGCGGCGTGAATATGGATTTTTACATGGGACTTGAAGGTCACTCCGATGCCGACGTTCTGATTCATGCGGTTTGTGATGCTATTCTGGGGGCAGCAGGACTTGGGGATATCGGAGACCATTTTCCAGATAGTGATCCCCAATATAAAGGGATTTCAAGTATAATCCTGTTGGAAAAATGCGGGCGGCTATTAAAAGAGCAAGGATGTCACATCGTAAATATGGATTGTATCGTGTTTGCCCAGGTTCCAAAGATCAGCCCCCACAAGAGACAAATGGAAGAGAATATGGCCAGGGCTTTGAATATGGATTCAACCCTTGTTAATGTAAAGGCAACAACAACTGAAAAGCTTGGGTTTATTGGAAAAGAGCAGGGCATAGCAGCCCAGTGTACATTATTAGTAAAAACCGGCAGGCCGGAAAGATAACTGGAAAAATAATAATGAGTTTAAAAGTTTATAATACATTACATGGCAAGAAAGAAGAATTTATCCCCATAAAAAAAGGTAAGGTCGGCATGTATGTCTGCGGACCAACTGTATATGATACAAGCCATATCGGTCATGCCCGTTCTGTGGTTGTTTTTGACACGATTTTCAGATGGTTCAGGCAGCTGGGATATGATGTCACCTATGTCAGAAATTTTACAGATGTGGATGACAAGATTATTAAAAAATCTAACCAGACCGGCCAGGACTGCGCTGTTATTACAGAAAAATATATTGATGAATTTCACAATGAAATGGATACCCTCAATGTATTAAGACCCAGTTTTGAACCCAAAGCCACGGAACATATCCGGCACATTATTGATTTCATTCAGATGCTCATCAACAAGGGCAAAGCCTACCATGTTGATGGAGGGGATGTCTATTTTTCCATTGATTCCTTTAAGGAGTATGGAAAACTTTCCGGCCGGAATCCCGATGACATGAGGGCAGGGGCAAGGATTGCAGTTGACGAAAAAAAGAAGAGCCCTCTGGATTTTACCCTGTGGAAACCTGCCAAACCAGGCGAACCTTTCTGGGAAAGCCCCTGGGGTGAAGGAAGGCCGGGCTGGCACATTGAATGCTCAGCCATGAGCTATGAATATCTTGGAGAAAGCTTTGATATTCATGGGGGTGGTAAAGACCTGATTTTTCCTCACCATGAAAACGAGATTGCCCAGAGCGAGGCCGTATTTGGCCATCAATTTGTCAAATATTGGATTCACAATGGATTTGTGGACATTAACAATGAAAAAATGTCAAAATCCCTGGGTAATTTTACCATGATCAAGGATGTTCTTGCGACCTATTCTCCGGAAGTGATCCGCATGTTTCTTCTGTCAAATCATTACAGAAGTCCCATTGATTACAGTGAAGACTCCATGAGGGAAACGTCCATGGGCCTGGACAGGATTTATTCCTTTCTTGAAAGACTGGAAAATATAGGGTGTAAAGCTGACAGCTCCCAAAAAGGAGAGCTGTGGGATGATTTTTCCATTGCCATGAATGATGATTTCAATTCTGCAAAGGCTCTGGGATCAGTTTTTGAAGTGGTCAAAAAAGGGAACAGACTTGTGGATGATACCCATGATAATTCAGATGAAGGTCTTCTGGAAATCTTAAATTTTTTTTATAATGATCTTAAAGCCATCTCCAATATCCTGGGAATATTTCTGCTGAACCCTCAATTCTATTTTAAAGCTAAAAAAGACAAGGGTATGGCAGATATGGCAATTGATCCGTCTGAAATTGAAGATTTGATCCAACAGCGTGCACAAGCGCGTAAGAACAAGAATTTTTCAAGGGCTGATGAGATAAGGGATCTTCTTCAGGCTAAAAATATTGTCCTTGAGGATGGCCAGCAAGGAACCTTCTGGAGATTTGTATAGTTTATTTTTTTGCTATCTTTGCCCAGGCATCCCGCAACGTCACTGTCCGGTTAAATACTGGAAGCTCTTTTGTGGCATCTTTTGAGCCTTGATCTTTTGAATCCATGCAGAAGTATCCCAGTCTTTCAAACTGATACGCATTTTCAGGCGCAGCATTGATCAGGCTTTTTTCCAGCTTGCAGAACTCAAGCTCTTTCAGGGAATCAGGATTCAGGTTTTCAATAAAATCCTGTTTGTCCTGTTCCGGGTTTTCATCTTTAAACAAGCGGTCATAGAGCCTCACTTTTGCATCAGTGCAGTCATTGGCATTGACCCAGTGAATGGTGCCTTTTACTTTTCTGCCGTCAGGCGCATTACCGCCCCTTGTTTCCGGATCATAGGTACAGATCAGTTCTGTCACATTCCCGGATTCATCCTTGATAACCTCTTTGCAGGTAATAAGATATGCATATCTCAATCTGACTTCCCGGCCAGGACCCAGGCGGAAGAATTTTTTGGGTGGATTTTCCATGAAATCATCCTTTTCTACATAGATCTCTTTGGAAAAGGTAATGATTCTTGTGCCCATCTCTTCTTTCTGGGGATGGTTTTTAGCGACAAGTTCCTCTGTCAGATCATCAGGATAATTTTCAATGGTGACTTTTAATGGTCGCAATACGGCCATAACCCGGGTGGCTTTTTCATTTAAGTCATCTCTCAGGCAGTTTTCCAGAATTGTCATATCAATGCGGCTTTCTTTCTTGGAAATACCGATAATGTCGCAGAAGTTTCTGATTGATTCAGGGGTATACCCTCTTCTTTTTATGCCTTCCAGGGTCGGCAGCCTTGGATCATCCCATCCTTGAACATGGTTCTCTTCCACAAGCCGCTGCAGCTTTCTTTTACTTAAAACAGTATAATTGATATTCAATCGGGCAAATTCAATCTGCTGGGGATGGCAGGGGGTTTCAAGTTCATCCAGGGTCCAGTCGTACAATGGACGGTGATCTTCAAATTCAAGGCTGCACAGGGAATGGGTGATGCCTTCCAGAGCATCTGAAAGGCAATGGGTAAAATCATACATGGGATAGATGCACCATTGATCTCCTGTCCTGGGATGGGAGTCTTTTTTAACCCTGTAAATGATAGGATCACGAAGGTTGATATTTGGGGATGCCATATCGATTTTTGCCCTGAGGGTATGCTCGCCTTCACCAAATTCACCGCTTTTCATCCGGGCAAAAAGATCCAGGTTTTCTTCAACCGTTCTTTCCCTGTAAGGACTGTTTTTTCCTGGCTCAGTTAAAGTGCCCCGGTATTTTCTGATGTCGTCCGCGGTAAGGCTGCACACATAGGCTTTGCCTTTTTTAATCAACTCAACGGCAAAATCATGGAGCTTTCCAAAATAGTCGGATGCAAATAAAGGGGTTCCAAATTCAAATCCCAGCCAGTTGACGGTGGATTTAATGGAATCAATATAGATTTGTTTTTCTTTTGCAGGGTTTGAGTCATCAAATCTTAAATTGCAAGTACCATTAAATTTATGGGCCATATTGAAATTCAGACAAATGGATTTTGCATGCCCGATATGAAGATATCCATTGGGCTCAGGAGGGAAACGCGTGAGAACCTTTCCCTTGTTTTTATTGTTTTCTATATCTTTAATAATAATTGATTCAATAAAATGTCCTTTTTTATTATCTGCTTCCATGACTCTTTGCATCCTTGCTGTTATTGTTAAATCTAAATTTTCAGATTTCCGATCAGACACTATTTATCACATATTGGAATTATGAGGCAAACACTAATACCTTAGGTCTTGAATAAAAATAATTTTTCCTTACAGGGAATCTGTAATTTAATATCTGAATAAATGCCTCATTCTATAAAAAGTCCAAGAGTCTTTCCGTCTTTCAGGTTGACAAGCCCTTCTTCGCATATCCTTAAAAAGGGAATGGCAGCACTTGTCATCGTAACCAGTGATAATATTGGATCTTCAAAAATGGTTCCAAGTTCTTTAGCAGCCTGATTCACCTGCTCAGTTTTCCTGGCAATTTCTTCCACGGAAAGATCCGACATAATGCCCAGGATGGGCATGGGTAGTTCTGCCAGGACTTTGCCCTCGGCGCAGACCACAACACCGCCCTTAAGCTCCTTGATCCTGTTCACGGCCAGGGTCATATCCGCTTCCATTGCTCCCATAACTATGATATCCCCGGTATCCCAGGATGTACTGGTGGCAATGGCACCCTTTTTCATCCCCATGCCTGAAATCAGGCCGGTAAAACATTTGTTTGATGCGTTCACACGGTCTATTGCCGTAATTTTGATAATATCCTTTTCAACATCACCATGGATCTGGCCATCATGAACTTCCATGGATATTATTTTTTCTTTGGTGACCAGCATGGACACCTTTTCAATAACCCTGACATCTATCTTTTTTGTCCCAATAGGCGCTGAGATCTTAAAATCATCTTTTTTGAATATTTTTTTCAGATTTATACTGTTCAGGCTTTTTTTTGAATATTCATGGTTTCTTGGAAGAATTAGGCATTTCCCATCCCTGGCAATTATAGTTCCATTGCTGATCACCCATGCCGGCCTTATCTTTTGGATATCCGGAATAATACACAGGTCGGCAAAACGGCCCGGTGCAATGCCTCCGACCATATGATCAATGCCAAAATGTTCTGCCACGTTCAATGTTACCATTCTGATTGCATCCACAGGATTAAATCCCAGATCAATCGCTTTTTGAACCACATATTCCAGGGTACCTTTTTTGATAAGAAATTCCGGGGACACACTGTCTGTTACCAAAACCATCCGCCGAAGATCCACTCCCTGATCCTTTATCTTTGAAATGGCTTCAAGGTCTTTTCGAACACCGCCTTCCCTTGCCATGACACATAGCCCCATTCTCAATCTTTCCAGGGCCTGGTCCATATTAATGGGTTCGTGGCAGGATGACACTCCCGATCCCACATAGGCTGCCAATTTCCCACCACTGGCACCGGCAGAATGGCCTTCCACGGTCTTTCCCAGAAAAAGCGACCTGTTCATCAAAGGCAGGGTATTTTCCAAATCCTGAAACATTGACTGCCAGTAGACCTCGCCCATGCCCAACACATCATCCCTTTTTAAAAGACTTTCCAGTTCATCTTCAGGAATCCCGCTGGTCTTTTTGCTAATGGAAATCATCACGGGAGCAAGGCTGAAAACCTTGACAGGCTGGTCCTGGTAAGATTCAATAAAATCAATCACGCCTTTAAGCCCTCCTACAGTATAGGCCTCAAGGGTTTCAGTCACTATGCAGGTAGTTCCGCCAGTCATTGCATGGGGTAAGAATTCTTTGGCGCAAAAATAATTGGCAAGATGGGTATGCCCTTCAATCAATCCGGGAATAACCGTCATCCCCTTTGCATCAATCACTTTGGTGTTCGGTCCTGTCCTGTCTGTTTCATCCCGGCTGACACAGGCGATCCATTTATCCTTGATGTATATGGAATGGTCATCCATGATCTCGCCCGTATATACATTTAAAATTCTGCAGTTTGAAATAACCAGATCGGCTTTTTGAGTTCCGACAGCAACATCCATTAAGGCTTTTGGGTCTGGATTACAAAATAGTTTTTTTTTCATATCATTTATTCCTGTTTTTCAAAGTTTAAAGTTATGTCATCTGACACAACTTTATCCTGGAGAACAGATTTTAAGGTTGCGGTTAATGTAAGAGCGATGATGCACAGGACCGTCAGAATCAGAAACACGATTTTATAGCTATGGGTTACATCGAATATATATCCGGCCATAAAAGGGCCAATGGCGCCGCCAATGGTGCTGGAAAAAATGACAATCCCGAAAAGAAGACCATGACTCCTTGTCCCGAACTGCTTGGCAATCAACGGTGAAATTAAGGAAAAAAAACCGCCATGGGCAAACCCGTATATTATGGCGAACAAATAAAACATCCATAAGGTTTTGGCTATCTGTAGCCAACCGAGTGCCGTTAATAGAAACAAGAGGCAGATAAGCAAGGCTGGTTTCTCTCCGATTTTGTCCCCGGCCCCACCCATCAGAAATCTGCCTGAAATACTCACCCCGCCAACGGTGGCAAGAACCCCGGCTGCAACTGCCGTTGGGATGCCAAGATCAATGGCATGCTGAACAATGTGAATCAAGATGGTGTAGACACAGAAGAGTATGATAAAATAAATGGCACAAATTGTCCATAATTGTCTGGTGTGAATCGCTTTCTGAAATGTCAGCCCGTCTTCTGTTTTGTTTGAATTTCCCGATGTATGGCTGTTTTCATTGTCAATGAATTGTGCTTTCTGGATCGGGTCCCGCATCAGAAATTGAGCAAGAAATATTACAGATACCATGATAATAACGGCTAACACTGTAAATGCGATGCGCCACCCATAACCTTTTAAAAGCCATGTGATGAAAAAAGGCATGATAAGCATTCCAACTCCGGTACCGACTTTGATGATACCAGTCATCATGCCTCGTTTTTTTTTAAACCATCTTGTTACAGTTGACAGAGGGATAACATCTATACCACCGAGTCCAATACCGACAACCAGTCCATAGAACAGGTATAGCTGCCAGGCAGAATTAACTTTTGCCATCAGCAAGAACCCTATCCCAAGGAAGATGCCACAGGCACTCATGATAAGCTTTGGCCCAAACCTGTCGTTCAGGTTTCCCAGGAGCATACTGGATAAACCATGCACCAGGAAACATAATGAGGCAGCACCTGAGATGGTTGCTCTTGACCAGCTGAATTCACTTATTAACGGGGCAAAAAATACACCAAAACTATTGCTGATCCCCCAGACAATGGCCTGGATAAAAAAGGAAGCCAGGATGATGGTGTAGCCATAAAAAAGGGGTTGTCTTTTAATTTTTACCAACGGTGATGTCTTGTTTTTATTCATGATTCCCTATCTATTACCTTGTTCCTTTCTTGATTTTTCAAGACACCCCATATAAAGTGTTACAAGTTTTAACCTTATAAATATAAAGTTTTGCATTATTTTTTTATGAAAATATTGTTGGTATGAATACATTAAACCAAGGAGCAACACAATGACAATGATCATTTCAACAGCAATTTTTCTTATTGCTATTATCGGCTTTGCCATTTATATGAAAAAGAATAAAGCCAAGGGCACAGCATCAACAAAGAGTGCATCACCTTCTTTTGCCCCTAAGGCTGAGACATCCCCTGACCAGGAGTACAAAGCTATCCTGGATTCTTTATTAAAATTAAATATTCTGTTGAGAAAGGACATTGATTTTTCAACAGAAATGACTGGGGAAATTGAAGCCATTATTGATGATCTCATGGTGATCACACCTTCCATGATGGAAAGATATCCCGGGGAAACCCTGACCTATGAAATTAAAAAAATCGGCAGGGAGCATCTTTACAAAACTGTTAAGGAATACCTTGATTTGTCATCAGACAGCCGGAAAAATCAGTTTGACATGTTTAAAAAAACCATAGAAAGTCTGTATGAGGTCTCCAACCGGTCCAGGGATATTGTTGAGAAAAATGAGACCGCAGAATTTAAGACCATGGCAAATTTTCTTGCTGGAAAATTTTCATAAAAAAATAAACTTATTAAAAAAATGTCTTTTTAGGAGGATAACATGAATGATATGCAAGACCTTCAAAGTGTTGGTCAACAGGCAAAAGCCCCAGTCCTTGCCGAAGTAACCCAGGTTTCGGGTCAGGGTGCCTTAACCCCGGTCCAGTCCCCTTCCAATCTTGAACCTGTACAACCCAAACATCTGGCTGTTGAAGATATACAGGCCATTGAAGCCAAGGCCATTGAATTTATTGAAAAAATAAAAGATGATCCCACTGACTGGCAGCTTGGCAATTTTGTTTTCGGCCTGGGCAAGGAAATTATGGACGAGACCCAGGCCCAGGTGACCCTTTATGACCGTAAAATGGGCAATGTACTTAAAAATGTTGCTGCTGATGATTCTTCGCCTGTGGGGAAAAATATTCTGGCCATTAAAATGGAGCTGGATAAGGTGAACCCCACCATGGTGGCAAGAGCTGAGATGCCCTTTCCAAAAAAAATGTTGGGCCTGTTCACAAAGACCGTGAGCCGTCTGCCCAAAGGAGATGAGATATTAAGGATTATCGCAGAGCGAAGGGAAACCGTTAATTCCACCATTGATGGCATCCGTGACCATTTAAGGAATGAAGCCGACCAGGTGGCCTTTGATGCATCAGAATTGTCCACCATTTGTGACTCCTTAAAAGAGATCCAGCCAAGGCTCCAGGAACAAATCTTTCTGGGACAGATCATCTGGCAGAAGCTGATGGATCACTTGGCAACCATTGAAGACCCGAGAAATAAAGAGGCCCTGACAACACTGACCAGTGACCTTGCCATGGCTGTGGTGGATCTCCAGACCATTGATAACTCAAATCTCCAGACACGGTTTGGCGGAGAGATGATGGTGAGAAATTCCCACCTGGTCAGAAGGCTGGTCCAGAGAACAGATATGATTCTTTCAACAGCTGTAAAAAATGCCCTGGCTGTGAGGGTTGCCGCTGAACAGCAGATGGAAACCCTGCAACATATGGATATGGTTCAGCAGGCTGCTGCCGAGACCATGAAAGACACGGCCAAAGTCATTGGCAACGCCGCCATTAAAGGAGCAAAAATGAGCCAGAGCATGACTGTAAATATTGAAGCCCTTGAAGAAGCGTGTCAAACCTATGAACAGGCATTTGAAACCTATGCCCTGATTTCACAGGAAACCATTAATATTGCATCCCAGAGTTCTAACGTTCTCGGGAAAATGAACGACCGATTCCGGGCAAGAACCGATGCATTAACAGCAAGACGTGCGGACGTATAGGCCAAAACACATAAATCTGCCTGTTTTAAATTTGGAGGTATTCCATGCTTGATATTGCAACACAAAAATCTTTTCAGGAAAGATTAAGTGCCATAAGAACCCTTAAAAAAGAAGATCTTGTTTCCGGGCAGAAAAAGGAATTACTGAGCCTAAAAGATGTCGGCAGCAATTCATTCTTTGAATATCTTGGCAACACCTATTTTGTAAAAAGCTTAAATAAATACGAAGAGACCTCTGATGATTTTAAAAGCAAACAAGGGTATTTTATTTATGAGTTGACCTGTCTTTGCCTTGAAACCGGACAAACCATTCATTTTGAGTGGGAATTCGATGATGAGCTTGAAGTTTCCATGACCCTTGAACGATTTTCATTCAGGAATTTAAAAGATGATGCAGGAGAGGGAATAGATGAAGATGATCTGGACCAGATTGCAGATGACAAAGACGTGGTCGTGATCAATGGCGAGAAATTCTGGTATGAAGATGACTGGGCCTCTGTTTATTACCGGGGGACAACACAAGAAAAAGTCTATATGTATGAATTTGAAAATGAAGCCCAAACTAAATTTCTAACCATTGAGGAATGGTCAGGATCAGGCAAGGATGAATACCAGATTTATACCTCAAGCCCTGTTAACCCGGATAGTATCAACATTATCAGCAAAGGAGACCTTTAAGGATGGTTAGAAAACATTTCCTTATGAACTTCATTGCAGGATTGACCATTGCAGGCTTGGTTGTTGTTTTGACCGGATGCGGTGCAGGCCTTCCCAAAGAGCTTAAAAATGAAGCCAAATCTCTGCCCAACGCCATTAAGACCGGCCAATCCCAGGTGGACAAACATAAGGATAAATATTTAAGCCTTACGAAATCATCTGAATTTAAGGCTGTTGAAGCATTTGCCTTAAAGGAAAACTGGATTCAAAAGTTTCAACTCGCCCATGATGAGCTTAACAGAGCAAAAATACTTTATGACAAAGACTTGAAACCTTTGGTCAGCAAAAATAAACCCGAACTTGCCCAGGAGGTCAAACAGCAGATTACAAGGATAAAAAAGGTCCTCCAGGATGCTGAAGAGTTAGCCCGAACCCCTGTTTCACGTTTTTCAAAAATCAGGGGGGCCATTGACAATACCGTAAGTTTACACTCCCAGTCAAAAAAAGATGCCGAGCAAATCGATCGTATTGCAGATAAAATGAAAACCGGTCCCATGGCAAAAGCAATTACTGATTTTCCTGATTTAAGTGAAAAAATAAACACCAGATTTGCGCCGCTGTCAAAGCTTGAAAGCCAATCCAGGGATCAGTTGAGTGTTGTGGCTGCTGAATTTGGCAGGCATTCAGCAGGGTCAATAGCTGACTATGCCGCCTTTGCTGACAGTGTACAAGCTCTTGCTTCCGGTCTTGAACAGGCCAAGACCCTTGAAACAAAACTAACCGGAGAAATGGCCCAGCTGTATGCCAGTTACACAAAAATTCTTAAAGACATGAAAGAAGAATATTTTGTGACCATAAAAAGGGAATCCTGGAATGAGAACTCAGATTATTATGATCCAAAATTTGCAACCTTTCAACGTGAGGTCAGCCCTGAATTATATGAGGCATTGACGGCTGATAATATAGACGTCATTGCAGCAATTACTGCCGGTTTCTTAGGGTCAAGTTTTTCAAGCAATATCGGCAGCCTGTGGAAAGAACTGTCCATTAATCCCACAGAGCAATGGCCGAGAAGAGGTCACAATGCCGCATCTTTTTTTGTGGAAGATTCAAAGGAAACCTATTTTCATAAATATATGCTGGAAGAAAACGGTGAAACAAAAGAGACAGATTGGGAAAAGGTGGATGCAAGCTTTTATGATGCCAATCTTGAATACCTTGGTATGGCTATCCTGGCCAAACCCTATGGTGTGTTTGAACAGGAACGTCTGACCCAGGCAGCACCGCCGGGGATGGCCTATGTGGGCAATTCAAAATACGGGGAATGGAAAAAAGATGAGACTGGTAACCAGTTCTGGTCCTGGTATGGGAAATATGCCCTTTTTTCTATGCTCTTTAATTCGCGGCCTTCATATTATTCTTACAATTCATGGAATGGCTGGAACAATAATTATAGGAACAGACAACCTTATTTTGGCAAAACCCAGAACGGGTTCCAGCAATATGGTACCTCTGGCACAATTGTAAAACAATCACCAGGATTTCAGAGTACAAATTTTGCAAAAAGCGGAGGGTTCAAATCTCAAGCCCCTTCTGTAAGAGGTGCTGGGGCCAATCTTCGTGGCGGTGGTCCTAAAAGTAAAGGTAAATAGAACAATTCTAAGGAGGAAAGAATGGATATAGCTGTAACTCTCGCAGGGCTTGGTCAAGGATTGGCATATGTCATTTTGGGCATCTTTTTTATCTGGTTGGTTAAAAAAGTGGATGACTGGCGGACCAAAGACTTTGATGATGATGTTCATATGATGATGGGAATGTTGCTGTTGGGCTTAGAAGGGCTGGACTTTATCTCGGGATCGCCATTGCATTGTCAGGGGCCATGGGCGGATCTTCAAAAGGTTTTTTTCTTGATGTGATCCAATTGCTGGTTGATGGGCTTATTATCACGGGATTTATGTTCACATCCCGGTCCATAAATGATTTCATCATGCTGGGCAATATCAATAATGATGAAGAATGCGTTAAAGAATTTCCCCAGCCTGACGGAAGTAAGGTTGTGGGGAACACAGCAGTGGGTGTGGTTGAAGCAGGGATGTATATTGCCACGGGATTTATTCTTAACGGATCCATTTCAGGAGCCGGCGGAACCTTTTTCCAGAGTATTGCCAGTGCCATTCTCTTTTTTATTCTGGGTCAAATGGCCCTGCTGGTTTTTGGATTTCTTTATGAGCTGATCACGCCCTTTAATGTAAGAAATGAGATAAAAGATAATAACCTTGCCGCTGGTATCGGGCTTGGCGGTATCCTCATAGCCCTGGGCATTATTCTCAGGTCAAGTATTTCAGGGCCGTTTACAGGATGGGCCAATGATCTTGCCGGTTTTGGCATATATGCAGCTTTTGGAATTGTTATGCTGTTGATTTTCAGGGTGGTCATTGACAAGCTTCTTTTGCCCACAACCAATATTGCAACGGAAGTCAAGGAAGACCGGAATGTGGCTGCCCTTATAGTTGTGGTAAGTGCCATTAATGCGGTTGCGATTATCATAGCTTTCTCCATGTAATCCCATGACAAAAACAAGAGCCGGCTTAAGCTTTGCATCAGTGCTGCTGTGTGCCTGTATGTTTGCAAGCGGTGCCTGTGGTATTATCCTTGAGTATATCCAGGCAAGTCTTGCCTCCATGATACTTGGCAATTCCTTTGAACAATGGGCCATGGTCATAGGGCTAATGCTTTTCTGGATGGGGTTTGGCAGCCTGATCCAGGCACAGATTCCAAAAAAATATCTTATTTATGCTTTTATCTGGGTTGAAACAGGCTTAGCGCTTGTGGGAGGATTTTCTCCCACCCTGACCTATATATCCTATGGTTATACAGCCCATTACGGCCTGGTTCTCTATTTTTTTGTCAGTTTTATAGGCATCATGATCGGGCTTGAAATTCCCGTTATTATCAGGATCAACAATGACTTTAGCAAAGAATTGTCCACCAACCTTGGAAACATCCTGAGCGCTGATTACCTTGGCAGTCTCATAGGGTCATTCATCTTTGTATTTATCTTCTTAAGATTCACACCCATAACGGAAGCAGCCTTTCTGACGGCCGGAGCCAATTTTTTCCTGGCCTTTGTCACCTTTGTCTATTTTTCAAAAAAAGGATTGTTAAAAACAGGATTCCTGGTACCGGCTGTCATGGTGCTTACTTTTTGTGCCATATCATATGGATATCTCAATAACCGGCAATGGAACATAAAGATTGAACAGCCCCTGTACGATGACCCCATTATTTTAAGCAAAACAACCCAATACCAGCATATCGCCATTACCCATTACAAACCCTTTGATGAAGTCAGGCTTTTTTTAAACGGGAACCTGCAATTTTGCAGCACTGACGAACAAAGGTACCATGAGCCCATGGTGCATCCCGTCATGAATCTTGCCCCGATCAAAGAAAGGGTGCTTATCCTAGGTGGCGGGGATGGGTGTGCCTTAAGAGAGGTCTTGAAATATAAAGAGGTAAAACAAGTGCTTCTGGTGGATCTGGACCCTGAAATGACCAATCTTGCCCAAACCCACCCTGTTTTAAAGAGAATTAACCAGGACGCCTTTAAAGACTCCCGCCTTGTTACCATTTCAGGAAATGGAATTATCCAGGGGATCAATAGACGACTTTATCTTGAAACCCATAAAAAAAAGCATCCCATAAAACAACCTGAACCCTATAAACTTGCCGATGTAAAAGTGATGAATGTTGATGCATATAAATTTTTGAGCGATGTTTCAGGCTACTGGGATGTCATCATTATTGACATGCCAGATCCTTCCACACCGGAGTTGACCAAACTTTATGCCAAAGAATTTTATAAAAAAGTAAAACAGCATTTGTCACAACATGGGTTGATGGTGGTCCAGGCAACCTCACCCTATCTTGCCAAAGAAAGCTTTCTTTGTATTGGACGAACTCTGGAAAGCGCTGCATTTGATATTCTTCCGTTTCATGAGAATGTCCCCAGTTTCGGGGACTGGGGATGGTATCTGGCCTGGCACCCCAACATACAAAAGAAAAAAATTCTGGACAGAATCGAAAAGTTTACCATTGATGTGCCTACACGCTTTATAACCCCTGAAGTTTTCAGAAGCGAGCTTATATTTGGTAAGGACGCGCTTTTGACAACAAACAAGCAGATTAACACCATCCTTTATCCAACCCTGTTAAGTTTATACAACCACGAATCCTGGCTGCTTGACTAGATAGCCATAAAAATGTCATTGTCTCCCCTCACATAGTCGATCTATCTGATGGATGAATAGGCAGTGCCTGGATTAGTTTAGCTTGGATCCCTGGTTAAGCTATCTCACCATCAACACATACCGGCTGACAACGCCAAGAATCTTTTCCCTTTGCATTTGGGCCTTCATTTTGTCACCATTAAATTTCCATACCTCCCACGGCCGAAGCTCCCAATGAAATTTTTTAAACCGGGATAGATCATCCTTTCCTTTCAGGGCCTGTGACCATGCCATAGGTTCAGGCCAGCCGTGCTTTTGCGCAACCTGGGGAATAGTAAATCCTTTTGATAAGTCGCTATTCAGCGGAAATGCCATAACTGGCATTTCCGCTAAATGGTCAGATAAAGTTCTTTGAGGGATAGCCAATCGCTTTGCTATCCTGTCCTGGGGAATACCAAGCAGGTTTAAATGAAAGATTTTAAGATCAAGTTCCAAAAGGGTTGTGGCCCTTAAATCAGCAATATATGAGTCAACGGCCTGTCTTGATCTGCCAATTGCCTTGCCGATTTCAGGAGATGTTAATTTGGTATTGGTTTTAAAAGCACGTCTGGCCGTATTTCTTGTTTCAGATTCTGTAAGCTGCCTTGGGCCTATGGCCAATTTTTCAGCATAAAGAAGCGGATCCATTTTATTCAAGGTTTTGATAATTGCGTCAACCTCAATTTGGCCTGTTTTTTAAGTATCATTTAAACAGTGGCTTGTAAATCAAGGAAACCTTAATTTTTACTGGTGTATAAAGTGAGTGGAGTGGAGTTTTCTAAAATAATTTGTAGCGCCAATTATGTTGAATGGAAGTTTGAAAAAATATAATCATGCATTTCCCAGTTGAATTTGTTTCTTATTTGCAATTGCAATAATTATGCTCTACTAGTGTATTCATAGATCAGAAAGTTGTAAAAATGATGTGATATAGAGGAGAAAAAATTATGAAACATGCTGTGATTTTATTAACGATAATCTGTCTGTTGTTTTTTATCGGGTGTGGACAGGACGATAAAACTGAAAAATCTTCCTCGGCCATAGAAGAAAAGGCTGGGCAAACTGTTGAAACGGTTAAGGAGACAGCCGGTCAGGCTGTCGAAACTGTAAAAGAAAAGACGGGCCGGGCGGTCGAAACAGTGAAAGAGAAGACCGGGGATGCTGTCGAAGTAGTGAAAGAAAAGACAGGTGATGTTGTCGAAGCAGTGAAGGATAAAACCGGAGATGCTGTCAAAACAGTAAAAAAAAAGACAGATCAAGTAGCTGAGACCTTGAAAGATAAGGCAGGTCAGGTTGTTGAAACTGTAAAGGAAAAGGTTGGTCACGCAAGCGACTAAAATAGTGAAAACAAAGATGGATTCTGTTAGAGAAAGAATAGGGATTATCGACTTGGCAAGGTTCTATGCCATGGCGTTGGTTTTTTATGGACATTTTATCGAAGAGTTTATGCTTCTCAAAAATCCTGTTGGAGCGGTTCAGTACAAGTTTATTTACTCGTTTCACATGGTGCTGTTTATTGTTCTGGCAGGGTACGTTGTCAAAGAGCAAGATAGTGAAATGGGGGTTGGCAAATTTTTAAAGCAGCGTTTTTTATCCCGCATAGTTCCTTTCATATTTTTTACAATATTGATGATGGTACCGACAATTTTCTTGGATGGGAAATTCTTCGGGTTGGTATTGCCTAGTGCTGAAGGTTATGCCAAGGGGCTTCTCTGGACAGCTTTCGGTATTCCCTCGTTCTGTATTCCTTCATGGTTTCTGCTGCTGATTATTGGGGTTGAATTGGTTCACTACAGTATTTTTAGATTTTTAAAGGAATCAAACTCAAGGCTATTAATCGCAGGCGTTGCTTTTTATGTAGTCGGGTATCTGCTAAACCTGAAGCTGGATATATTTAATCCATTAAAGGGCCGGGTTGTGGGCTGGAACTATTTTTACATCCACGAAGCAATTACCTTATACGCTTTCTATCTGATGGGGATTTATATCAGGCGCAAGCGGTTTTTGGATAAGGTATCTGCCAGGATTCTGGCTCCAGGTGCTGTCGTTGCTTTCATGGTAGTATTGTTTACTTACCAGTTAAACACGGGGCCTTTTAATTTTAGCATTTATAACTATGTGGTAATCATGTTTGCTTCACATGGCCATATGTTTTTCTTTCCTTTGACCGCCATAGCCGGATGCGCTCTTATTCTTTTTCTGGCCAAAATAACCCCTGGGCAAAAAACAATGGTTTGGCTGGGACAAAACACTTTGATTCTCATGTGCCTGAATGGGATTTTTTATCACTACATTAATCCTGGCCTGGCCAAATGGGTGCTGGACAATCTATCCGGCTCAGCCATGATGGTTTCAACTATAGGTGTCATTGTAACTTTAGCAAGCCTATCTCTTTGCATTCCATTTGTATTTGTTTTCAGGTATTATGTTGTAAAACTAATGTCATTTTTTGTAGCATTGGAAGAAATTGCCATATTTTTTGAGGTTGCGGGTTGCTGTGGCTTGCCCAGTAATGTTGAGACTTATACATAACATCCAGTGTCTCCCAATATTTACCTTGTTTTTTGGCGGCTTCAAGAATTTTGACAAAATATTCAGCACCATCATGAAAAGGGGCATATAGAAGAACACGTTTAATCCTGCCGGGATTCATTGCAAATTCAACTATCAGTTTAACAAGTGAACACCACCCGCCAACCTCACCTCTCCCGTGAAAATTGATCTATTTTTTAAATGTATCAAACCATTTATTCAGCACACTCTGGTTTAATTTTGATACTGCATCCATTTCACCTGCATCAAGCCAAATTCCATTACACCCCGAACATTTATCTACTTCAATATCTTTATAGTTAATTTCAATCAACTTCATTCCACATTTCGGACATCTCATAAAGTGCAACTCTTTCAACCTTTGTTTTTCCGCAACTTCCATTTCAATTTGTTTTACTTCTTCCCGCTTTTTCTTCTCATCAAATTCTTTGCGCGCATAATATTCTTCTTCTCTTTCACTTGGTTTCACGGGCATTTTCAACTCCTTAAATCAGTTTTTTAATTATAAAATGCCGGACAAATACCGGCTACCGCCTATATTAAGCTGGATGAATTATACAGCATTTCTTACAGACATCAATTTGTTTTTTTATGTGCATATAAATTAAGCCATACATGGATAATTTATATGCGCCTGGATAAATTGATTGCCAGGATTATCAGCCGGTTTTTTGATTTATTGATAGATGTCCATAAGACGTTTTTCTGCTTCGCTCGTCCCAATCAAGACCATTTCATCATGTTTCCTGAGAAGAATCGAAGGTTCGGGATTAATGTTTAATTTATTTTTTTTACCAATAGCTATTACGCTGCAGCCTGTTTGTTTCCGAATTTGACTTTCAGCAAGAGATTTGCCTGCAAGGGATTGGCTTACCGATGCGCGGAAGATGTTCAATCCTTCTGCAACCATCAGTATTTTATTGGGCTTTAGAAGATTAATTATGGTATTTGCTCCCATGGAAGCATGTGACATGACAAGATCTGCTCCAGCACTGTGCAGTTTTGATATGTTTCCGTCCAGATTTGCCCGGCTTATAATCTGTATATCAGATCGCAGTTTACGGCAATAAATAGTAAGGTAAATATTCATGGAATCATCATGGGTGGTAATAATGACAGATGAAGCTTTCTTTATGCCGGCTTGGTTCAATGTATCAAGATCGGCAGCATTGCCTTGAATATAGTTATCATTTTGAATGAATTTTTGACTCTTTTCCACAACCTTATAAGAAATCTGTCGTTCTTCCAATATCTGTGCTGCTGCACGCCCGACACGGCCACCACCCAATATGAGAACAGGGGCATCGGCGGTGTGATACACATGGTAAATGGAGAAGACCTCGTCATATTTTTTAAGCTGGTCAGCCGAGCCCGCAAGTAAGAGCACAGTCGTGGAGTTAATTAGAGTCTCAGGTTGCGGTATCTCAAATCGACCTCTCTCCCAAAGTCCTACAACGGTTACGCCGGTTTTTTTTCGCAGATTGCTTTGAACGAGGGTTTTCCCCTCAAGCGGTGTTCTCATTGCAGGTGCTTCAGCAATGAGAAGTTCATCAAATTTGCCGATAATATTTGCCCCCATGCTCATTCCGAGCGTTCTTCGGGCCAGGGATTCTCCAAGCATCTTCATAAACTGAAATACATAAGTACTGCCGGCAAGCTCCAGGATATCGATGGAATTCTCTGCATCTGCATTGGTAACGATGGGTATTTTTTCAGAGATTTCCCTGACAGTAAAGGATATATTCGTGTTGGTCATATCATCGTTGTTAGCGACCACCATGGCGGCATTTTGTATGCGGAGGCGCTTATATGTTTCCGGATCACCCAGATCTCCCCGGACCACATTATAATTTAGATCATAAAGTTCTAAAGCATGTTGCAAATCAGGGGCGAGAATCGCATATTTATAATCATATTTCTTCAATTGTTCTATGAGGTTTATGGTTATTGGATCAAAGCTTGTCAATATCACGTGCCCTGTTGTGTTTTCCGGTAATTCCCGTGGTGTTTTTGCCCTTGATTGCGCTTCGAGCCATGGGCCATAAAAAAATTGAATAAAGGTAAAGGGCAACATGACGAGAAGGAAAAGAATGCCGGACATGAGTACAAGCATAGTGAAAGCCTTGCCTAAATCACTTGCAAAGGTGATATCGCCGAAACCAAGCGTGGACATTACAGTAAGCGTCCAATAGAAACCTGTGATCCAGCTAAACTCCTTTTCTTCAAAAAGCATTATATAATGAAACAAAACGCTGTATATTAACACCAGGATTGCCAATACCAGAGTGAAAGTGAATAGAAGCTTGAAGTTCCTCTTGGTTGTTCTGCTTTGAGTAAAGTAAAGAATTTGGGCGGGTATGAATTTCATGGGGATGAGCCTTTCTGTTGTTTTAATTTTGTTCAAGAGTATTCAAAAATTTAAAAACAATAAGCCCTACTCTTTTTTTTCTTTTTATCATGGAAAAATAATAGATTCAATACTGAATAGGTTTCCCCATGTTCGGTTTCCCATTGACACCGGATGATATCGACGGATATACTTTCCAGAGTTGAAAATTCAATATGAACAGGAAATGATATGACAGATCAAAAAAAAACACCTCCGCAGTTAAGGCTGGCATCCACGGTAATTCTTGTAAGGGAAAAAAACAAAGCACTTGAAGTTTATCTTTTAAGGAGAAGTACAAAATCAGGATTCATGGGTGGATTGTATGTTTTCCCCGGAGGTGTGGCAGATTCTGAAGACTTTGGCTTTGATTCCTGGGCTCCCTACATTGATATGGAGCAGGATTTAATAGAGAGACAACTTGGGGGATTTGCCTTTCCCAAGGAAGATGTCATCGGGTTCAGTATTGCTGCCATCAGGGAAACCCTAGAAGAAGCCGGGGTTTTTATTGCCGCAGGTATTGGCAAGACAAAAAGGGATGTCGAGGATATCTGCACATTTCGATTAAAAAGGGATCTACCCAAATCCTGGTTTAGAACAAAGATAATGCAAGAAGACTGGATCTTATCTTTTTCAAGTCTTGGCAGGTGGTCCCACTGGATTACCCCAAAATTGATGAAAAAAAGATTTGATACCCGGTTTTTTATTGTTTTCATGCCTGAAAATCAGACCTGTGTTCCGGATGATATGGAAACCAAGCACGGGATATGGCTGACCCCTCAAAAAGCGCTTGAACAAAATCTTAAAGAAAGGGTCCCCTTGAGCCCGCCCACCGTTGTAACGCTGACCCAGTTGTTAAAATTCAATAATTTTCATGAACTGAAACAAGAAATGCAAACCCGTTCCTGGGGTGATCCCATTGCACCGCGCCTTGTTCCATCTTCAAATGGACCAATGATTATAGAGCCCTGGGATCCCATGTACAATACAGATGAAAAAATAAACATGTCGAATTTATCAGAAAAAGTGCTTCCCCCATGTTCAAATTTTTCAAGGATATGGTGCGATAAAGATGTCTGGAAGCCCGTTGACATATAAATTTGCGCAAAGAACTCAATTTAGGGTAATCCCTTATCCTGGAATGGCTGTCAGAACACTTGCACGGACAATTTCCACTTTATTTTTTATTTTTGGCAATTCCTTTGAAAGCGCTTCCAGGGTTGCTTGATAAGGATGTCCGATACCAATGGCTGATCCATGTTTTTCTGCCAGGCCGATCAGTTTTTTTAATTGTCCGGCAATATATTCCGTGTTTTGAAAATTATCCAGGAAGACATCTCTCTGGGCAAATTTAACCTTCAGCAGTCTTGCAGATGACTCGCACTGGGATTGCGTTGAGGTCCTTGAATCCACAAAGAATAAATTTTCTTTTTTTAAAATGGTAAAAATCTGATTCATCTGATCTGAATGGGAGGTTAACTTTGACCCCATATGATTGTTCACCCCGACAATATGGGGAACAGCTTCAATATTTTTTCTTAGCTGCTCTATAAGGATGTCAGGAGACATCATGGATAAAATCGCACCCGGCCCGGGATTAATCTGGGGATATTCAACAGGTTCCATGGGAAGGTGGAGCATCATTTGAGATCCCTTTGCATACAGCTTTTCAGAAATAAGTTTTCCAAATGGTGCAAAGGGCAGTATAGAAAAGGTGATATTTGAATTTAAATCACATAATGCCAGTGATACGTCTTTATCATACCCTATGTCATCAATAATAATGGCAATTTTGGGGATATGAACTTTTTTGGGTGGTGCCGGCTTTTCTAAGACAGTATGATCAATATCTTTGAATACTTCATATGTTATAATATTTTCTGGTTTTCCCTTT
>JAHJDU010000070.1 GCA_018812385.1 Pseudomonadota bacterium | reverse complement strand
CTCAACAGACAACGCAAATTCCTGTTTCTTCAATTCTCCTTGATGAAGATATTTATCCAAGAAAGGGTATTGATCACAGGCGTGTGGGTATATTTGCCGAAAACATCAGGGACGGCTTTACGTTTGACCCCATTGAAGTAGAGTTGATTCCTGACAAGGCTGGTATATACCGCCTGCCAAATTCGGCAAATGCCGATTTACGTGTGACCTTCAGGTTATCCCGAGGGTTCAATGGTTTGTTTTGCCCCATAATCTTTGTCAACATGAAGACCCCACTGAAATAGAATTCTATCTTTGCGGCCAGCCCCCCATGATCGATGCCATTATCAATGCATTATACGATCTTGGGGTAGAGAACGATATGATCTTTTTTGATAAATTTTAGCCTCCCGGATTTTTTTGCAAAAATAGGGGTTTTATCTGAATTGCTTTTTTCGACATCCCTATATAATAGATAACATGCGCGAAATAATATTTTCTAAAACACATCGCATATTCTGACCGGGTAACCGACAGGGCATACCCGATGAAAAATCTTAAAAATCAAGCGGACTCTTAGCCTCTTTTAAAGTTGTTGACTTAACTGTATGGGTATAAATCATGGTCGTTCTGATATCACTGTGCCCCAAAAGCTCCTGAATGGTACGGATATTCCATTTTTTCCAAAATCAAATTAAAATTATTTAGCAATTCAGCTTAAATTTGAATCATTTGTATTTATCCAGCTTTCTGTTTATCACGCAAATTTGAGTATTATACTGTTTGAAAACAGCATAACATCTACATATTTTAATTGCCAAACCCTATTTTTGTTGGTACACGTTGAATGTTATCTGTCATTCGGAGTTATACAGAAAAAAAACAAGTTAACTTATTGTTCGGTCAAAAATAAACGATAGGAGATTATAATGAAGGCAGAATTCACAGCAATCATAGAAGCCGCACCCGAAGGCGGCTTCTGGGCTATCTGTCCGGAGGTGCCTGGCGCCAACGGACAGGGCGAGACGATAGAGGAAACCAAGGATAGTCTGCGTCAGGCAATTGAGTTGCTCTTGGAGGATCGCAAGGTTGACATTCTCCGAGGGCTACCCAAGGATGCTATCCAAGATACGGTGATGATTGGATGAAACGGCGAGACTTGGAGCAAAGGTTGCGAATCGCTGGCTGTTACCTGAAACGGGAAGGAGCCTCACATTCACTTTGGATTAATCCGAAGAACGGAGCGATGGAAGCTGTTCCCCGTCACACCGAGATCAAGGAACCATTGGCAAAGAAGATTTTGAAAAATCTCAATGCAGATTAAATGACCGAACAAGGCTAATTCAGCCGACGCAAAATGCCGCGCGGCTGATTATCGTCGTTGGGCAACAAATTTGAACAGATTCTCATTGACAATCCGTAGCCACCAGGATACAATTTGGCCGTGATTGAAATTCGAAAAACTGCTCAACGCTTAGCAAAAGAATTATAGGTGTAATCATGGCAAAAACAAAAACTACTCGGTATGACGTTGCTGAGCATCTCCGCAACCCTGAAGAAATGGCTGCTTATCTTGAAGATTGCCTTGAAGAAGCAAATGGTGATGCAACATTCATAGCAAAAGCTCTTGGCGACATTGCACGCGCTAAAGGTATGTCTCAAGTTGCCCGGGATTCTGGATTATCCAGAGAAAGTCTTTACAAGGCGCTGTCAGGTGACAGAAATCCAAATTTTGATACTATCCTTAAAGTCATTGCTGCACTTGGCTTAAAACTCCATGCAGAAGCAGTTCATTCTCATACTGCATAGCCCAGCAAATGCTTGCACCGGCTCGCTTAGGTGCCTCGATAAGCGAAAGTACTTCGTTCCCTGGAAGGCGTAATGGCGCAGGTCAAATAAGAATACAATTGGTGTAAAAGGATGTCATGTCTCAACAGACAACGCAAATTCCTGTTTCTTCAATTCTCCTTGATGAAGATATTTATCCAAGAAAGGGTATTGATCACAGGCGTGTGGGTATATTTGCCGAAAACATCAGGG
>JAHJDU010000007.1 GCA_018812385.1 Pseudomonadota bacterium | reverse complement strand
TTGACGCTTTAAATGATTTTCGTAATTTTGAAACAGTTGTGCCTGTAATCAAGGAGTGCGGTGCTCATTTCCAGGGCTGCATCTGCTATTCTCTGACCGAACCCAGAATCGGCGGAGATGTATACAACCTTGATTATTATATCCAGAAAGCAAAAGCACTTGAAGACATGGGTGCGGACAGTATCTGTATCAAGGATATGGCAGGGCTTCTGGCACCCTATGATGCGTATAAGCTTATCAAAGCCTTAAAAGATAATGTCAAACCATTGATTCATCTTCACAGTCATTTTACTTCCGGCATGTCACCCATGACCCATTTCAAGGCTATTGAGGCAGGAGTTGATATTATTGATACCTGTCTGACCCCTTATGCCTACAGAACATCACATGCAGCCTTAGAACCTTTTGTCATGTCGCTTCTGGGCACCAACAGGGATACAGGTTTTGATATCAAGGCCCTGGCCCAGATCAATGATATTCTGGAAAAAGAGGTGTTGCCAAAATACAAACACCTTTTGGATGATACAAAGGTTTCCATCATTGATATCAATGTTCTGCTTCACCAGACACCCGGAGGCATGCTGTCCAATCTTGTGAACCAGTTAAGGGAAATGGATGCTCTGGATAAAATTGATGAGGTCTATAAGGAGCTTCCAAGGGTCAGAAAAGAACTGGGTCAGATTCCCCTGGTAACACCTACAAGCCAGATTGTAGGCATCCAGACGGTGAACAATGTCCTGTTTGATACACCAGAGGAACGATATAAAATGGTGACAGCCCAGGTAAAAGACCTTTGTTATGGGCTTTATGGTAAAACAAGCGTACCCATTGATCCGGAAGTACAGAAAAAAGCACTCAAAGGTTATGAAAGAGGGGAAGAACCCATAACCTGTCGACCGGCCCAAGTGCTTGAGCCTGAACTTGAAAAGGCAAAAAAAGAGATCGGGGATCTGGCTGTGGATGATGAAGATCTTATTTTATATGCTCTTTTCCCTGTTACGGGTAAAAAATTTCTTATGCAGAAATATGGTATAGAACAGGTGCCTGAAAGCGTAAAACCCATCACACTTGAAGATGTGGCAAAGCAAAATAAGATGATCGAGAAAGCCAGGAAAGGCGAACTGGTTGAGAAAGTCAAGTTGGAAGACCTTCCCCAAAAGAGTGAATATGCCCGCACCTTTAACGTATTTATAGAAGGGGATTATTTTGAAGTGGGTGTCGATGAAGTGGGCGGTGCTCCTGTTATCACATACGCTAACGCTGCTGCTGCCGCTCCAGCTCCTGTGACCCCGGTAGCGCCCCTGGTTCAAGCAGTACCAGCACAACCTTTGGCCCCTGCTCCGGCAGCCCCTGCCCCAAAACCTGTGCCTGCAGCCAAAAAAGAACCTGCACCTGCTGCATCCGCGGGAACACCTGTCAAAGCACCCATGCCTGGTATGGTGATTAAATATGAAAAGAATGTGGGTGACCTGGTTAATGAAGGTGAAACCGTTGTGGTCATTGAAGCCATGAAAATGGAAAATGCTCTGCCTTCGCCGGCAAGCGGTGTGATAAAAGCGGTGAATTATAAAAGTGGTGATTCTGTTGCCAAAGGCGATGTACTTGCTGTGATTGAATAGGATTAAATCCAAGGAGAATGATATAATGGCGTTTGAAACAAAAGAAGAACTGCTTGAAAAATATCTGAAAATGGACAAACCAAAATGTCCGGATTGTGATAACCAAATGACATTGTGGGAAGTTCCTCCCATTAATTTCAGTGATGGACTTGGCTGGGGCACCCCATACTTGTTTGTCTGTTTTAGTGATGAGTGCGGCAGCTATAAACAGGGTTGGGAACATCTTCAAGAGACAATGGAAGCACCTGCATCCTATAGGTGCTATGTTGAACCAGGACAGAAAAATTTTGAGTACATGCCTGTGTTCAGTCCTGTGGGAGCCACGGGTGGAATACTGGATGATGAAGTCCTGATTCAGGAAGAAGCAAAAAAAGAATTGCTGAAACAGACATTTTCAATTTTGACAGATTATTATATTTCAAAGGACTGGGATGAAATTTTAAAGATTTGTCTTGATCCTAAGATTCCTCCAAAGGCAAGGCTTAAAGCAGCTCAAATGGTTGGAGAACTTGGCGATGTCGATGCAATAGAGCATTTAATCAATCATAAGTTTCCCACTCCAGTACTGCAGGAAGGGGTGCAAAAGGCCATAGATCAGCTTCATGAAAGGCATTATACAAGGGAATGCCCTTATTGCGCCGAGATTATTAAAAAAAGGGCCACCATTTGCAGACATTGCAATAAAGAGATATCCAGGGCCTGATTGATAGGGGACAGATTTTAAGCACAAGGGGACAGATTTAAAATAAAAGCACATAAAATCAAAGCACACGGGGACAGATGCAAATCTGTCCCCAAGCCCTAAATATTGATTTTTTCCAGGTTAAAGGAG
>JAHJDU010000069.1 GCA_018812385.1 Pseudomonadota bacterium | reverse complement strand
TCTTCTTCATTGAAATCAGATGCAATTACACCGCGCTGGGTACCAAAAAAGGTTTTATGGGTAGACCCTGTTACTATATGGGCGCCTTCCTTTAATGGTTCCTGGAAATGATTGCCGTAAAGTCCCAGCACATGGGCCATGTCATACATTACAATGCAGGACGGGGCGAATTCATTTACAAGGGCGCGGATTTGTGCGACAGGCTCTTTATGTATAATCATGCTTTTCCCAAGAATCGCAAGCTCTGGTTGATGCTCCTTTATGATTGCTTCACAGGCTCTGATATCCATTTTATAGGGGTTGCCTTTTTCCACGGGGAAATTAATAACAGCTGCTTTCTCTGTCTTGGGATCTCTTGCCACAAAATCACGAAGTGCTCCCATGGGCTGTGCACTTAAGTGCCCGCCCTTGATAATATGGTTGTTCATGATTTTACGGATTCTTCTTTGCTCATTTTTCCTGTCCGCCCGGTTGAGAAAATCCACAAGTGCACTGAAAAGGGCTGTATTGGCCATTTGACCGGATATAACCCTTGATTCGATATTCCTGCATCCCAGAAAGGTTGAAAACTCCTTATTTAATAGGTTTTCGACCTCCCGGATAAAATCCGTTCCCTGGTAATAAAAAACATCTTCTCCGGCAAAAGCCTTGATTTCTTTGTGCTCTGCATACCGGTTGACAGGGTCGCTGATGGACAAAAGCCTTGACATGTATGACTGGCTCATTTCCGATGGGATCAGATTGATACACTCTTTCTGGCGCCAGGTATGATTGTTTAATGCCTTTGATACCAGCTGCCGGGCAAGCTTTGGATAGCTGTCGTCTTGCTTTGCCTCTTTGATAGATTTTAATTGATCATGGGGAATTGACCGGACAAAAGGCGGCGCTTCCGAGCTCATATGATAGGGAACGACTATACTGTCACAGCGTTTTTTCCTGATTTCTATTTCAAGTATTTCACCCTCAAGAATAGAGCTGTCGATTAATGCCATGGCAACAGCTCTTTTTTTCGGATCTTCCTTAAATTCAGAATTCAGCCCGCTTCCTTCTGGCTCCTGAAAGGGAATCATGGTTCCCGATGTAATATATCCCACATGCCGGTCTTTTAAAAATACTCTGTAGCCTTCTCTTGCAATTCCTTTTCCCGTAATGGCAAGGGGCATGACCATCCTTGGCAGTGAGGAAATGTTTTCAAACTTTTGGTCTGTAATATTCTTAAAGGCAAGGTATTGTTGATAAAGAGCATCCTTTCCAATAAAATCACCTTTAAGCGGAGAAAAGCTGACAGCGAATTTGGATAATTTTGATGCAAACAAAGGAATTTCATTTCCGTCATGATCCATGCCCAGTTCGTGGCCATATAATGGCAGACAGGCTTCCAGTCGTAAAGTGTCCCTTGCACCAAGCCCGATGGGAAGAGCACCTTTTTTCATTAAAAGTTCCCAGATAAAAACAGCGTGCTGGTTTTCAATGAAAAGTTCAAATCCCAGAGGTTCTCCTGTGTACCCGGTTCGCGCAAGACAGGTCTCAACACCTTTGATATCCACAATGCTTAAATTATTTCTGGCTGGTTCAGGCAGTATGCCGCCTGTAACAATTTGTTGTATAATGGATTTGGAAAGGGGGCCCTGTAGTGAAATCATGGATACTTCAAAGGTTTTATCAACCATTTGGATATCCTGAAACAAAGACAGATGTTTTTTAAAATGGGCCACATCCTTTTCCCGGTTTGATGCATTGACCACCAGCAGATATTCTTCCTGCTTAAACCGGTATAAATAAGCATCATCAATTGCGCCCCCGTTTTCATTCTGGATCAATGTATACTGGCTTTCACCAATGCCTAAGGCCAGTGCATTGTTGGTCAGGACATGCTGCAAAAAAGGTATAGTGTCTTTTCCCGTAAAATAAAGCCTTCCCATGTGTGAAACATCAAAGATACCGGCTTTTTTACGGGTTGCCATATGTTCATTAATGATGCCGGCAGGATATTGAATGGGCATTTCCCAACCCCCGAATTCTACAATTGTTGCATCAAGATCCTGATGTTTATTAAATAATACAGTTTTTAGACATTCGTTCATAAGATTCTCTCTAAATAAAATAATGGTTTAAGGCAAAAAATATCAATATTCTTTATAAGCAAAAATCCTAATAAAAACAAAAGAATCTGTCAATATGTATCAGATTTGTTTTGATAAAAACCAACGAGAATTGAGATAAGGGCTGCAAAGGTGCCAATGGTCAGCAGTCCCAAAGAGAACAGCATTAAAATCCTATATCCATATTTGTCTGCAAAACTGGCCCCAACAGGCCCGAATAAGGATGTGGCCTGGTTAATGGCAATAATGGATGTGATGGCGGAAAGCTCTACATTCAGACCCCGTGCAAACTCAGGTGCAAAAGGATAAATCAGTCTTCGGGTAATATTAAACAATAATTTGGTAAGGGTTGCGATGGTGATAAACCCTGCAAATTGTTTTGGATGGCTTGTCATGGAATTTTTAGTTTGCCTGGGCTTAGATGATTGCAAGAAGTCGGAATTTGTCAAATATCAATAAAAGACCGATTACAATCAACAGTATACCTGAGATTTTATTTAGCACACCGATAAATTTTGTGGCCCGTTTCATGATTTCCAGAATGGAGTTTATGAAAATAGATATTGCAATAAATGGAATGGCAAGTCCTGCTGAGTAAACAGCTAAAAGTAAAACCCCTTTAAGAACTGTATCCTGGTTTCCGGCAACAATCAAAATTGACCCTAGCAAGGGACCGATGCAGGGGCTCCACCCGGCTCCAAATGCCATGCCAATGACAAAGGTGCCCATCAGATGCAATGGCTTTTCATTAATATGAATTTTTTTTTGAAAATTTAATCCCTTGATATTGATAATATTTAAGAGATGAAGCCCGAAAACAAGAATAATACCGCCCCCCAAATATCTGACAACCCAGGAATATTGGGAGGCAATCCCCCCCAGAAAAGATGCAGAAGCCCCGAAAAGAATAAAGATAAAGGAAAAACCTGCTACGTAAAAAAGGGTGGACAAGATAACCTTTTGTCGGGTTTCCTTTTTGTTTTCAGTCAGTTCATC
>JAHJDU010000068.1 GCA_018812385.1 Pseudomonadota bacterium | reverse complement strand
CAATTTAACTGGACAAAGAAGACAGCAACATATTCCAACTTTGGTGGAAAAAGAGACCCGATTGAGATCCCTTTAAAGACTTTTGACCCGGTTTCAGCTTTTTATAAGATGCGGGCCATAGATTTTGAAACCGATGAAAATCTGTCCTTCCCCGTGACGGATGGGAAAAAATATTTCATGCAGAAAGGTAAAGTGCTGGGTAAGGAAAAAATCACCTTACCCTCAGGAACCTTTGACACATATGTGCTTGTCCCCCAGGTCAATCATTTTTCCGGGGTGTTTAAAAAGAGTGAAAATCCCACGATAAAACTCTGGATCACGGCAGATGATAGAAAGATCCCCGTAAGAATAAAGGTAAAAGTTTTTATCGGCAGCGTTATCTTTGATCTTGTTTCAGTGAATTGACTTTTTAGAGATCAAGTTGGATCTTGATAACCTGACTCCAGGAAAAACGCTCTGGTTTTGCTGTAACCGGTTGCCATCTTAAGTTTGACGTTTTCAATCAAGGCATAGAGTGTCGGAACAACAACCAGGGTAAGGATCGTTGCGATCATCAGTCCGAAAATTACCACAATTGCCATGGATCTCCACCATTGACTGGATTCACTGGCCGTTGAAAATGCCATGACATGAAAATCATAGCTGATACCCGTGACCATGGGCAAAAGACCCAGGATGGTTGTAACGGCCGTCAAAATAACGGGTCGCAATCTTGTGGCACCGGCGGAAATAACAGCATCCCGGATGCTCATTCCATTGTCCCGAAGCTTATTGGTATAATCGATGAGAACAATGGCATTGTTTACAACAACACCGGCAAGGGAGATGATGCCGACCCCGGTCATGATGATGCCAAAGGGAGAGTTGATCACTGCAAGCCCCCAGAAGGCACCACCTAAAGAAAGAATAACTGATGTGAGGATGATGACTGGCTGGATGACAGAGTTGAACAAGGTCACCAGGATGAGAAAAATTAAAAACAGGGCGATTATAAAGGCTTTTGACAAAAATTCTTCAGATTCTTTCTGACTTTCGTCTTCACCTGTAAATTTGTATTTATAGCCGGCCGGCAGCTCAATATCCTTGAGCAGCTCCTGGGCCTGCATCCTGGCAACGGTTCCAGTGGTTTTAGCTTCATCCACATTTGCCTTGACCGTGACGACACGCTCATGGTTTTTTCGGACAATATCTCCTATGGTTCCTGCGTATTCGATACTGGCCAGGGTGGTCAAAGGAACAATTTGTCCCAAGGCCGTAGGAATCATGAGTTTATGAAGGACATCTGCCACCTGCCGGTCGGATTCAGCAAGTTTTACCACGATGTCATAATCTTCATCCCCTTCATAATAGGTTGAGACATCAAGCCCGTTATAGGCTATTTTCAAAGCATTACCAATGGCACTGGTGGTCAGGCCAAAGAGGGCTGTTTTCTGACGGTCAATTTTAACCTGTACACTGGGAAGTCCTCCCTGGTAATCATCCCGGACGTCCTTTACATGGGGAATATTCTCAACCACTTTTATCATTTTTTCAGCTATTTTGCTCAAAATTTCAAAATTATCCCCTGAAATCTCGATATTAATGGGCGGGCCTGTGGGAGGGCCTTCCTGCTGCTGATCCACAGTGATTTTCACACCGGCAATATTTTTCACCCGGTTTCTTAATTCTTCCAGATCCTCTTTGGTGGGGGATTTTCTGTGTTCAAACTCAATAAACTGGATACCGATATGGTTGGAAAGGTTGTTGTCAAAAATAGATCCACTGGCATTTTGAACCACTTTGGTATAGATGTGTTCGATATTATTGATATTGCCCGGGGCCATGAATTTTGTGCCATCCGAATTTTCATGCTCCTGAAATTTCATGGCATCTGCATAGTCAGCCGTCTTATTTCCTGTAATGGCTATTTCAACTCTTTTAATGGTTCTGTCAATATAATCAAGATCTGCGCCTTCGGGAGGATCAATGTTAATATAGGCTGATCCAGGATCAATGGGTGGAAAAAATTCAATGGGTTTTTCAACACCGATTTTTAAAAACCAGACCTGGATAAGAATCACCAACACGGCAAAAGACCCGATCAATACAGTGAATTTATGGTCAAGGGCTTTGTTTAACAAATTTGAATAAAGCTTTAATACGGGCCCCTTGATTTCAATGGGTTTTTCACCCTGGGCCTCTATTTCTCTGGCTGTAAGGGTTTTTCCATTGATTTTTGTTTTTGCCTTCATGAAAAAAGCACACAGTGCAGGGTTGATCACAAGGGCCACAAACAAAGATGAAGAAAGCGTTATAATGAGGGTAATGGGAAGATATTTCATGAATTCACCCATAATACCCGGCCAGAAAATCAAGGGGAAAAAAGCAGCCAGGGTTGTGAGGGTGGAGCCGATCACGGGCCAGGCCACTTCCCCCGTGGCTTTCATGGCTGCCTCCACTCGTGGAACGCCCTGCTGCATATAGCGATAAATATTTTCAATGATAACAATGGCATTATCCACCAGCATCCCAAGCGCCAGGGTTAAAGAGAACAGAACAATCATGTTCAGGGTATATCCCATGGCGTGGAGTATGGCAAAAGACAGAAACATGGAAAAGAGTATGGCAAGTCCGACCAATAAGGCATTTCTAAATCCCAGGGCGACAAACAGAATAGCCACCACAAGGATAAGCCCTGAAAGAATATTGTTTTCAAGGTCAGCCACCATGAGCCTGATATCCTTTGATTTGTTCATCAATTTGGTAATGGTGGTGTTTTTCGGAAAACTCTTTTCTGCTTCTTTTATGATAAGGTCAATTTTGTCGGAAATAAAAATAATATTTTCGCCGACTCTTTTCTTTACGGATATATTAACAGAGTCAACACCATTCAGGCGGGATCTTGATGTCTCTTCCTTGATGCCGTCTACAACGGTTGCCACATCCTTCAGATAAATGGGGTTGCCGCTATGGGTGGCAACAACAAGGGAGAGTATTTCTTCCGGGGTTTCAAATTCTCCGGGAACTTTAAGCTGATATCTGCCATCCCCAAGGGTGATGGCACCTCCGGAAGTGTTCTGGTTCTCACTGACAACAGCCTGCTCTAGCGATGTAATGGGAAGGGAAATTACCAGTGAAGAAGCCGGACAAATATATCAAACCAACACGGATTGGATTCTTAAAACAACCTTGCCTTTTATGACTTTATATCACTTTTAAACCTTGACTTTTATGACTTATTGGTTTATCAAGCACGCATGAAACGAAAAATAAACTCAGTTTTAAACCAATGGAAAACCAGTTCCTTAAGGCAGCCCCTTCTGGTAAGGGGCGCACGGCAGGTTGGCAAGACCTATTCAGTAACTGCTTTTGGGGATTCTAATTTTGAAAATATAGTCTCAGTCAACTTTGAAGAGCAGCCCGAGCTGGCAGACTGTTTTTCAGAATATGACACAAAAGCCATCATAGATCGTCTGTCGATTTTTACAAAGTCTGTCATTCAGCCGGGTCAGACCCTGTTATTTTTAGATGAAATTCAGGAATGCCCCAGAGCCATTACTTCCCTGCGGTATTTTTATGAAAAAATGCCGGAACTTCATGTTATCGGAGCTGGATCTCTAATTGAATTTGCTTTACGTTCAAAGGATTTCAAAATGCCGGTGGGACGAATCCAAAGTGTATTTATGTTTCCGCTCTCTTTTGAAGAGTTCCTTAATGCCTTAGGTGAAGAAAAACTGTGCGGGCACCTGAACGCTGTGAATCCGGAAAAACAATTAGAAAAAATATTCAAGGATCGTCTTGAAAATCTGATTCGTACTTACCTTCTGATAGGTGGCATGCCTGCTTCTGTCAAGGCATATGCCGACAAGATCCCCATGGAAGAAATACAACGTCAGCAACAGGGACTCATACGGACCTATAGTACGGATTTTGCAAAGTATGCCTCAACTGCAAAGCATAAATATCTAAGGCAGGTATATGACAGCGCACCCCGAATGGTGGGTCAGCGATACAAGTACTCCCATGTGAATCCTGATATTGAATCCAAATTCTTAAAAGATGCCCTGAACCTGCTTTGTGACGCCAGATGCCTGACAAAAATATGTCATTCTTCCGGTGCGGGTCTGCCAATGGCCGCAGGTTTGAATGAAAAAAAATTCAAGGTCGCATGTCTTGACGTAGGACTGATGCAGAATGCACTTGGCATACAGTCATCTATTGCCCTGAATGTTCCGGTAATGACAATCAATGCCGGTGGTGTTGCAGAACAATTTGCAGCCCAGGAGCTGCTTGCCGCTGGAGATCCTTATACTGAGCCGGGGCTCTTTTTCTGGGCAAGGGACGCAAGGGGGAGTAATGCTGAAGTAGATTATCTTATTCATATTCAAGGAAAGCTTTTCCCTGTTGAAGTCAAAGCCGGGACCACCGGTTCCTTGAAAAGCATGAAGTTATTTCTGGAAAAATATCCTGATACTCCTTTTGGCATCAGATATTCCATGCATGAACTTTCATTTCACGATCGCATTTTGTCTATCCCTTTATATATGATCCGGAACACAGAACATCTTATTCAAAATCTGTTAGAATAGCCAGCAACACTGATCCATGGCTTGACGCCTGGCCATAGATGGGTTACAGTATGTCCATGATAAAATCTTTTACGCATAAAGGATTAAAAAAATGATTATGCCTTAATTGACTGAACCTGTGCGGGAGCTTTATTCAGAATGATTTCTTTGATGTCGATTTTATGACTTGCATTATCAATATCAATACCAGTTATATGACCAATTTCATCATAGTCCAAGACGATACCTTCTGAGATTTCTACACTTTGCGTACTTGGTTTGGAAGATAGGTCGATATAAAGTGAATCTGTCTCAGGATAATAGTTTAGTTTCATGGTTTGAACCTCCTATCGGATGTCTGTCAGGATTTCCTGTTTGTTGTCACTTTTTGTATCTGTAATTATGGGTCTCACCTTCTTTTATATCCCTTTAATCTGTCCCATAAAAATTAAAAAATGAAGGTTAAAAACCGGATTTCAAAATTGGCTTACATTCGTTCGGATAATTCATCCGAAATTGACGCTTAAATTGAGCAAAAAACTGTCTTGACATTGGGGTCCACTATAATATGACATTTTGCTTGACCTTATTTCCAGCATATCTGCTATAATTCATTTAAAAAAAATACAAGGTGCATTAATGGTTAAATTAAATATTGTATTATTAGAACCGGAAATACCTCAGAATACAGGAAATATTGGCAGGACCTGTCTTGCCTTGGGTGCTGTTCTGCATTTAGTGGAGCCAATGGGATTCTCCATAGAGGATAAATATTTAAAACGGGCCGGGCTTGATTACTGGAAAGAGCTTAATGTTCAATATTACAGGGATTATTCAGATTTTCTTACCAAAAATCCTCACGGGCAGAAAGTATTGATCTCAAAAAAAGCGACGAACAGATGCGACCAATTTTGTTATGAAGCTGAAGTCTACCTGGTTTTTGGCAAAGAATCAGTGGGTCTGCCGGACGAAATGCTGTTGAATCAGCAGGAATTCTGCGTAAGAATACCAATGTCTGCTCACACCCGATCCTTAAATCTGGCCAATGCCGTGGCAATCCTCAGTTATGAGGTAATGCGGCAGTATTCTTTCACAGGACTTAAGACCGAGGGAGAAGTACAACCTTGAATTATCGGCTGTTGAAACTATTTAATTTTTAAATAGCCCCATATTCCTCCAGATAAACATTAATTTTTGCAAGCATGGGATCATCAAGAATCACTTTGCCATTGATTTCTTTGTTGTGCAGGTATTTTTTTATGTCTGTGATGGTGACAATGGCGTGAATAGGAATGCCAAGGATCTCTTCAACTTCCTTTAATGCATTCTTATCGGTTTTACCTTTTTCCTGGCGGTTGACGCTTATAATAATACCTTTGATTATTGGATTGTTACATGATTTCAGGACTTCAAGGGATTCTCTTATGGCCTTTCCCGAGGTAATCACATCATCTACTAAAATAAGCCGGGACGAGGACGTCAGGGGCATACCTATCACAAGACTCTTATCTGCATAAGTTTTGGCTTCTTTCCGATTGAACACATAGCCTTTATCCATACCCATATCAGAAAGGGCCTGGGCAGCTGAGATGCATAGGGGGATTCCTTTGTAGGCCGGGCCATAAATTCCATCAAAATTGTCAGAAAAATGCTCGTGCACGGCTTTGGCATAAAAACTGCCCAGCTTCTTGATTTTCAAGCCCGTGTCAAACATGCCCGTATTGATAAAATAGGGGGCAATCCTTCCGCTTTTCAATTCAAACTCGCCAAATTTTAAAGCATCACATTCTACTAAAAATTCAATAAATTCTT
>JAHJDU010000067.1 GCA_018812385.1 Pseudomonadota bacterium | reverse complement strand
CTGTAACCGAAGATCCTGAATGGGGCGGACAGGGAATGCCAAGAACGGTTGCCTCTGCTGCTGCTGAATATTTCAACGGTGCAAATTTCCCCTTTATGATGTACCCAGCCCTTACCCAGGGCGCGGGACATTTGGTGGAAAAATTCGGCACCAGGGAACAAAAAGAAACTTATCTTAAAAACATGTTCACTGGCAAATGGGCCGGCACCATGCTTTTGACCGAACCCGGGGCAGGATCTGATGTTGGCGCACTGACCACCAAAGCCGTCAAAAATGGTGACGGAACATTTACCATCACTGGTGAAAAAATATTTATTTCAGGCGGTGACCATGACCTGGCAGAAAATATTATCCACCCTGTTCTTGCAAGAATAGAAGGTGCGCCAGAAGGCACAAAAGGAATTTCTCTTTTTCTTGTTCCAAAATACCGTGTCAATGAAGATGGAACTTTGGGCGAATTCAATGATGTGATCTGTACAGGGCTGGAACATAAACTGGGCATCCATGGAAACAGTACCTGTTCACTGTCTCTTGGTTCCAAGGGCAATTGTATCGGCACCCTTCTAGGAGAAGAAAACAAAGGCATGAAAGCCATGTTTCTGATGATGAACGAAGCAAGGTGTCTTGTGGGATTCCAGGGATTTGCCTGTGCCACAGCCGCTTATATGTATGCCCTTGATTATGCAAAAAACAGGATACAGGGCAAAGATATCCTTGAATTCATGAATCCGGAAGCCAAATCCGTACCCATCATCAGGCACCCTGATGTAAGAAGGCAGTTGATGATGATGAAGGTATCTGTTGAAGGGATGAGGTCTCTTCTTTATTTTGTGCACTATTGTTCTGACATGGCCCGGCATGCACCTAACCAGGAAGAAAAAGATAGATATCAGGGATTTGTCGAAGTATTGACCCCCATTGCAAAAGGATATGTTACAGACCGATCTTTTGAGGTCTGCAGCCAGGGCATGCAGGTATATGGCGGTTATGGATTCATCGAAGAATATCCCATGGCCCAGCTCTTAAGGGATTGCAGGATTACAATGATTTATGAAGGCACAAACGGTATCCAGGCCATGGATCTTCTTGGAAGAAAACTGGGCTTGAATAAGGGCAAACCCATCATGGATCTGTTTGGTGAAATGCAAAAAGCCGTTGCTGCTGGAAAAGCCTTGCCCATGCTTGAAAAACAGGCTGGCAAAGTTGAAGAAGCCATGAACAAGCTGGCAGAAGTCGCCATTCACATGGGTCAGACGGCCATGTCTGAAAAAGTATTGGCTGCATTTGCCAATGCCCACCCTTTCCAGGATGCAACCGGGGATATCACCATGGCATGGATGCTGCTCTGGAGAGCCACCATTGCGGCCCAAAAACTTGAGAAGGCAAAAAAGAAAGATAAATCTTTCTATGAAGGAATAATTAAATCATTGCAGTTTTATGTAGAAACACAACTTCCCATAACCCTTGGCAGATTTAATGCGTTAATGAACATCAGCAGCGTTGCTGTGGATATTGACGACTCAATGTTCCCAAGCTAAACAAATATAAATTTAAGTTATAATATCGCACAAACGGGTTGCTTTGGATTTCAAAACAACCCGTTTGCTTTTTTATCTTCATTTTAAACTACAAACAATCGAATTTTTATTATACACTATGCCAATAATTATATTGCAGAAGTGATGAAGCATGATACAAAACAAAAAATGATTGAAACCACTGGAAAAAATAAAATGAAAAACTTTAAGCCCAATGGTCTGCCCCTGTTAATCGGAAGCCTTCCCATGGACAGTCATGAGAAAGCAACAAAACTTGTTCTTGAGCATACTCCTGATATCCCTCTCTGGGTACAATTGCCTCTTTACAGGGAAGAAGGCATGATACACCAATTTCTTCCCGGACTTCCCGGGTTTACCAATGAGACTGACAAAAGCCTTCTTGATACATCAAAGCCTGAATTTGATGAAGAATTTCTTGCTTTTTTTGAAGAATACTTGTCTGTAACCGAATCCGGAGCTGAACTTGGCACCTCAAGATTTGCCCTGTCAGGTACAAGGGGAAAAGGTTTTTTTGAATTTTTAAAACAGATCGATGATAAAGATAGCCCTTTTATAGCACTGAAAGGCCAGGTAACAGGCCCCATCACTTTTGGAACTGCGGTAAAAGATGAAAATAATAAAGACATCTTTTACAACGACCTGTTAAAAGATGCCGCCATAAAAAAACTTGCCCTGAATGCCAGATGGCAGGCCCATGAATTTTCAAAAAGAGGGGCTGTCCCCATTATTTTTATTGATGAGCCTGCATTGGCCGGATTTGGAACCTCTGCGTATATTACCATTACCAAAGAAGACGTCATTCAAAGCATTGAAGAGATCATCCTGGAAATACATGCTGAAAACGGCCTTGCAGGCGTACATGTCTGTGCCAACACAGAATGGGATATGCTTCTGGGCTCAAGGATTGATATTATAAGCTTTGATGCATATTCCTTTTTTGATAAATTTATCCTTTACCCTGAAATGATTAAAACCTATTTAGGCCAGGGAAAAATCCTTGCCTGGGGCATTGTCCCGACTTCCAAAGCAGAAGTGATTGCAGCACAAACCACCCAGGGACTTGTTCAACTACTCCATGACCAGATGGATGAATTATCCCGTAAAACAGGGATTGATAAAGAGACCATCATATCACAATCCTTTATTACCCCGAGCTGCGGTACTGGCTCCTTAGATCTTGGCTCTGCCAAAATAGTATTAAAATTGACCAGAGAAGTATCCGATATCTTCAGGCAAAAATAAAGGCAAGGCTATTGATTTTCTTTTAAGGCTTCCGCAGAAAAATCCTTGGATCGTCTTTCAAAGTCTTCAAAATATTTTGGATAACTTTTCATCATACCTGCAAGAAGCATATCCCATGGAAGATCTGCAAATGCTCCATGATCCTTTACATATTCCATATGTTTGTTCCCGGATTTATCAAATGGATGGAATATAGAATCTTTTTCCCCATCAAACTCCAAAGGCCTTACATTAAAATTATTGCAAAGTTCCAGGTTAAATGCAGGGGTTGCCTTTACCCATTTATTGTTTAAAAACAACTCCGTAAAGCCATGGTAAACAAAGACGTCTGTTCCCATCAATTTCTTTAGCCGTTCTGTGTTCAAATGATTCTTCACATCAGCAAACCCAAGCCTTGCAGTAATCTTCTGACTCCTGGCACAGGCAGCCAGAAGCACTGCCTTGGCTACGCAATAGCCATGTCCTTTATTCAGAACAGAACTGGCCTTCATTGATTCTTTCAAAGGCTCTATGCTGTATGGGTTGTATCTGATGCCATCCCTGACTGCATTGTAAAGCTGAACTGCCTTTTCAATCTCTTTTTCACCGGATTTACAATTCCGGCTTGCGAACTCAACCACAGCCGAATGATCACTGTCAATATAGTATGTGGGATTAAGATATTCTTCCATGTTTTAGACCTGATCCTATTCTCGTTATAAATAATTGTCTTTTGTATACCACTAAATAAAAAAGAGAACTATCTTTTTTATTTTCTTTTATAGTTGGTTTATCCCCACGGATATGGGGAACATTTTAATGAAGCAGACCAGATGGCAACCGATGCCGGTTTATCCCCACGGGTGTGGGGAACATT
>JAHJDU010000066.1 GCA_018812385.1 Pseudomonadota bacterium | reverse complement strand
TGGATTACATTTCAGATGCTTATTTTCAAATGGGATCAACTGAAACCACACAGAATAAACTGCTCGAAGCACTTGAGCATTTCCAGAGTGCTTTAAACTATAATAAAAATTGCGATTTATGTATCACCAAGCTTGCACAAACCCAGGATCTTTATAAAGAATTCCATTACAAGGCTGGAATGAAATCATATAATGAACAGAATTTAATCAAGGCTATCCTGGAATGGGAACTGGTTCAAAAAATGGACATGGAATATAAAAAAGTCACAGAATTATTAGAAAAAGCAAAAATCATTCAAAAGCATATCGGTGACATCAAGAAATCAGAATAGCAACAAGGCAAAGATATAAAAAGCATATCTGGACAAAAGCGCTTGCAAAACTTGAACAGGCTGACAAATGCTTGGTGAGCAATTGCGCCTAAGAAGTATCGAAGTAATACAGAATTTTTCCAACGACCTCCTAAAATTTTGGCAGATGCCAATCAACAATTACTGCGTTGGGCTCAAATTTTAATCCTCAAAATACTTAATGTATTCTTCCGGTTAAAATTATCGCCCGCCTTGTACTCGTAAAAATTTTCAGGTTTTCGGTCAGACACTAAATATGGTATATTAATTGGCCTTCAAGTTGAAAGGGTCAGATTATATGAACCAAAACCATTGTCAGAAGCCGTTCTTTCATATTTGATGGTAACGTCCTTTTAAAATGATCCAATCATAACTGCCTGCTGGCCAATAATTCTGCTTTTTCTATTAATGACCAGGAGTAATTCTTCAGAATCCCGTTTCATTAAAACGGTCCGAGGCGGAAGACTATAAAGTTTTGGATCTACTTGCTCTTTCATTTTTATCCCGGCAATTTTTTTTATAAAGTGGCAGTTCTAAGATAAAGCATTGCACAACCCCTTGCATCTGAGAGCGCTTCGTGATGATTAAGTTTTATTCCTTGTCTCTTACAACAAACATCTAATGATGCCGGGTGATAACCTTTTGCTCGATATATTTTTAAGGTGCATTCCCATTGGTTTGATATATTACGTCCTGGATAATCCAGATTATAATATTCCATCGACTGTTGTAAAACGCTTCTATCGAATGATTCATTGTGGGCTACTATAGTTTTGCCAGCAAGGCGTTTTCTAATTTCAGGGTACACATCAGGAAAGAATAGGGCATTAAATGTGTCGTTTTCAGTTATGCCATGAACTTGGGTATTATAATATGAATATTCATTATCCGGTGGTTGTATGAGCGAGTGATACTTATCTAGTGCCATGATTTGGGTTAATCGAAAATTATACATGGATGAGAAAAATATGGATAAAAATTCTGACTTCGATAGGGTGGAATCGGATCTGAATGGGTAACAAATTCTTCGATTACACCTTGCAGTGCTTCGGGGCTTAATTGATCGTATTGGATTTTATGGGCTGCCCTGATTTTCTTCACCTAAATATTCAATGATTTTGGGACGCGGTCGTTTAAACTCAATAGATATGATCTCAAGCTGTTCTCTGATATCTGGATTGTAGGCTAAAAAACCTTCAATAATACCGCAGTCCGGGCAGTAAAAAGGGCCGATATCACCATCATCAAACCATGAATTGAGCATTAAAAGAATAGGTTTCCCCATTATTATTTCTCCTGTTTAATTTTTATTCAACTTCGCCCTCAACCCACCAGCACACTTAAATATCACAACTCTTCTTCAATTGGTTGTCTCCGACCACGTTACAAGGTATTTTGTCAGTGGTGGTAAATTTTTTATTTCCGGTTCTTCCACAACCCATCTTCTCCTCAGAGATGAATTCCTCAAGCATAATCCTTTTTTCATCTGGGATCGGTTTGTCATTATACGTTCTGCAGGAGAAGCGGCGAGTTATTGTCTCAGTTACTGGTGGAGCTGTATCCATAGCATTGAAATCCATCGTTATAATAGCGTCATCCAAAAAGAGTGGGTTTGGTTCATGTAAAAACTTATACTTATTTACAATCGCAAACTGATGGTTGTCAAGAGATTGGACAAACAGCAGGAGGGGTTGTTTCTTCAAAACCAAGTGAACTGTTTCAAATGTTAAAAAATGGAGAACCAAACCCGATAGTTGCAAGAAGTGCTGAAGAGTATGAAAATTTATTAAGTTTTGTTTTTGTTAAAAAACCTTTTATCCCTCGTCCGATAAAGGGATTCCTTGTAGCTGAAGCTATTAAAAACCAAGATCTCAATAATAAAATTTTTTAGCAGATAAAAGACCCCAAAGTCAACAAGCCGATGGAATCATTAGTAAAGAACCTGACTGTCCGTACGCTCATTGTGTGGGGTGCAAAAGACAGAGTTCTTCATTCAAGCGGAGCTAAAATTCTTGAAGCAATTATGAAGAATTCAAAAGCAATAGTATTAGAAAATATTGGTCATGCTCCCATGATTGAAATACCTGAAGAAACAGCAAAACTGTATTTGGACTTTCATAAAATGAAATAGTAAACCAATTATGTGACAGGGATAAGAAACTTACGGAGGGTTAGGACATGCTGTAAAATGAGATGCAAGAAGTTCTCCACTTTGAGGGTGCGATAGCCGGGGGGTTGAACAAAAATAAAGCTGTTTAATAAATTTAATTTTGGACATCACTTTTTT
>JAHJDU010000065.1 GCA_018812385.1 Pseudomonadota bacterium | reverse complement strand
GCGTTGGGCTCAAATTTTAATCCTCGAAATACTCAATGTATTCCTCCGGTTAAAATTTGAGCCCGCCTTGTACTCGAAAAAATTTTCAGGTTTTCTGTCAAACACTATTTATAAATATAAGGAGATTATAAATATGAATAAGGCAGTAATCGTAAGTGCCACACGGACTCCTCTTGGGAATTTTGGCGGATCATTAAGTAAGATCGGTGCAACAGATCTTGGGGCCCATGTGATAAGAGAAGCTATTACAAGGGCGGGCATTGATGATAAAGAAGTTAATGAGTGTATCATGGGCATGGTCCTGCCCTGCGGATATGGCCAGAACCCTGGAAAACTTGCTGCTGTTAAAGCAGGCCTTCCCTGGGAAGTCGAGTCAATTACAATAAATAAAGTCTGTGGATCATCATTAAAAGCAGTGATGCTGGCGGCCCAGGCCATCCAGTGCGGGGATGCCGAGGTGGTGGTTGCAGGCGGCATGGAAAATATGAGCATGGCACCATATTATATGGACAAGGCCCGCTGGGGTCTTCGCATGGGGCCTGGAAAAATTGAAGATCACATGGTTCATGACGGGTTATGGGATGTGATTAATGATTTTCATATGGGCATGTCCAATGAACTGAGTTCTGAAAAATGGGAGATATCAAGGGAAGTACAGGACAAGTTTGCAGCAGGGTCTTATAAAAGAGCCAATGCATCTGTTGCCCAGGGCCGGTTTAAAGATGAGATTGTGCCGGTTAAAATTCCCCAGAGAAAAGGTGATCCCATTATTTTTGATACAGATGAATGCCCCAAAGAGACAAGCTTTGAATTTCTTTCAAAGATGAAACCCGCTTTTAAAAAAGATGGGGTGGGAACTGCCGGGAATGCATCCATTATAAGTGATGGTGCATCAGCTCTGGTGGTCATGAGTGAAAAAAAAGCAAAGGAACTGGGGTGTAAGATCATGGCAACCATTGGTTCCCAAGGTTCCTATGGCATTGATATGAAATATGTTTTAATGGCCCCCATTTATGCCATTCCCAAGGTGTTGAAAAAACAGGGCCTTTTGATTTCAGATATTGATCTGTTTGAAATCAATGAAGCATTTGCAGGAAGTTCAGCCGGCATTAACAAGGTGCTTAAATTAGATCCTGAAAAAGTAAATGTCAACGGCGGCAGCGTTGCCCTGGGTCATCCCATAGGAGCAAGCGGTGCCAGGGTCTTGACCACATTATTATATGAAATGGAAAAAAGGGATGTAAATACGGGTCTTGCCTCTCTTTGCCTGGGTGGCGGAGAAGCAGTTGCCCTTGTTGTTAATAGATAAAAAACGAACGGGGTCAGGCTTTCCTTTTAAAAACGTAAAAATGGGGTCAGGCTTTCCTTATTGTCGTTATTGAGTACAATAACGACAATAAGGAAAGCCTGACCCCGCTGACTGACAATAAGGAAAGCCTGACCCCACTCATTAAGGAGGAATAATGGAAGTTAAAAAATTTGGTGTTATAGGATCCGGCCAGATGGGTAATGGAATTGCACAGGTTGTAGCAGCCAGCGGCCTTGAAGTTGTGATGAGCGATATTAAACAAGAATTTTGTGACAGCGGCATTGCCACTATATCAAAAAATCTTGACAGGATGGTAAAAAAGGAAAAAATATCTGAGGATACAAAAAAGACAATCCTGGGTAGAATTACTACCACCACGGATTTAAAAGATATGGCATCTGTGGATTTTGTGGTTGAAGCTGCAGTGGAAAGAGAAGATTTAAAATTTAAAATTTTTGAGGATTTGGATAAAATCTGTCCTTCCCAGGTGATTTTGTCCACCAATACCTCTTCCATTCCCATTGGCAGAATTGCCGCCAGAACATCCCGGCCGGACAAAGTTATCGGCATGCATTTCATGAATCCTGTTCCTGTTATGAAACTGGTTGAAGTCATTAAGGGCCTTGCCACTTCAACGGAAACATTTGATATTACCTGGAAACTGTGTCAAGACTTTGGGAAAACCCCGGCAGAAGCCAATGATTTCCCAGGGTTTATTGCCAACAGAATATTGATGCCCATGATCAATGAGGCTGTCTTCTGTCTCTACCAGAGCGTGGGAAAACCCGAAGATATTGATACAGTGATGCGGCTGGGTGCCAACCATCCCATGGGTCCCCTTGCTTTGGCAGATCTCATAGGACTTGATACCTGCCTTGCCATCATGGAGACATTGTATGATGGGTTTAAAGATTCCAAATACAGACCCTGCCCGCTTTTGAGAAAATATGTTGAAGCTGGCTGGCTGGGAAGAAAGACGGGCAAAGGATTTTACGATTACAAATGATTCAATACAGGCGGAGCACACCTGTTGCTGAACAGCAATCAAGGATTGTGGCATTACAGGAAAGACTTGGGAAAAATGAGGTTGGCGGAGTTCTGATTTTACAGAAAGCTGATATGTTTTACTATTCAGGAACTGCCCAGCAGGGATGGCTTTATATCCCTGAATCAGGAGAACCTCTGCTGATGATCTTCAAGGATTATGAACGTGCCAGGCAAGAATCAGGAATGAGCCGGGTTGTTTGTCTTGTCAGCCCCAAAGAAATCCCTGAAACCATGGCAGCCTTCGGGTATGGGATGCCAAAAAACCTGGGTCTCGAACTGGATGTTCTTTCCGCCAACCAATATTTTTTATTTCAACAGATATTTTCCAATTCAAATATTATTGATATCTCTTTGCAAATCAGGATGCAGCGGGCCATCAAATCTGAGTATGAAATTGGTTTGATGCGGCAGGCATCGCAGATGGCAGATAAAGTTGCCGCCAAAGTGCCGGACATCATCGAGCAGGGAATGACCGAGATTCAGTTTGCAGGATTATTGGAAGCCTATGCAAGAAGCCTTGGTCACCAGGGCCTGATCCGGATGAGAATGTGGGACAATGATCTTTTTTACGGCCATATAATGTCAGGCCCGGGTGCTGCCGTCCCCAGCTGCTTTTCCTCTCCCACTGGCGGCATGGGGGTCAACCCCAGTATTGCCCAGGGACCTGGATTTAATCTTATCAAAAAAAATGAACCCATTCTTGTGGATTACGTATTTTGCTTGAATGGGTATTTAAGTGACCATACCCGAATTTATTGTTTTGGGAATCCTTCGGATGATCTTTTAAGGGCCCATGATGCCATGCTGGAAATCCAGGAAAAGGTAAAGCAAAGCGCCATTCCGGGAAGCATTTCAGGACAATTGTACGATATGATGATGTCACAGGCTTGCGCAATGGGCTACAAAGATTATTTCATGGGCACCGGAGAGCGAAAAATCCGGTTTACAGGACATGGCCTGGGTCTTGAACTGGATGAATTTCCCTTTATTGCCAAAGACCAGACCCTGGCCCTTGAAAAAGGTATGATGATTGCCCTGGAACCCAAGGTTGTCTTTCCTGAAAAAGGGGTGGTAGGGATAGAAAATTCATTGCTGGTAACTGACAATGGTCTTGAATCCCTGACAACCTTTTGTGATAAAATTATAATATTATAATGGGTTTAGCGCCCATATTTATCATCAAATGAGTTCCAGAAGGTTCTGTCTTTATCCCTCCATCCTTTGCCAAAGGATTTGTCAAAAAAGGGCTTCAGATTGGAGAACCAGGCGCCATACCCTTGTTTGCCTTCTATCCGGGCTCTGATGACATCAGCAACATGGCTGGCAAGATTGGCCAGAAAATCTTTGGGTACATAGGAGTCTGCACCTTTCTGGATGGATTCCTTTAAATTTTCAGAGGTCAGGGCATGGGCTGTCAGCATGATGGCGGGAATATCTTTCTTTCGGGCAAGTTCAAGCACATCATAACCGGAAACACCCATTATATCCAGGATCGCAATATCATATGTATTGTTTCCAAGAAGTTTTTTAGCTTCTTCAAAAGTGGCTGCAGTATCAAGAGAACACATGTCCAGTAATTCTTCAACGGTTTCCAGGATATCAGGTTCATCATCAACCACCAGAACCCGCCGGTCTTTTAAAAGATCCTCTGTTTTAATTTTATTCAGATCAAATTTGACAGTGGTGACAGGGCAGGGGGCTTTAAGGATAACATATCGTGATGTTGAGCCCAGGATAGCTTTTTGAGCCTTGGATTTTTTTCGTATGCCAAGAAAGATGTGATCAATTTCATTTTCTTCAGCAAATTTAACAAGGTCTTCACCAGGAGAAAAACCTCTGACGCTTTGCTGGGCCTCACATTGGACGCTTAAATTTTCCATGAATTTTTTAGCAAACGCAAGGCCTTCTTCTGCCTTAATAATATCAGACTGTTTTTCAGAAGCCCCACCTTCCATAGAGGTGATCACATAAACAAAAGCATTATTTATTCCGGCATAATCCCTAGCAAGAGACAAGGCCAGTCTGCCAACTTCTCCACCATTATATCCAACCAGTATCTTCATAATGAACTCCTAAAATTACAGTCTACATCCAGCGTTTACGTCTTTTATAAGACTTTACATCTTTAAAGGATTTCCTGCCGCCGCCCTTGGTTATCCCCATATAAAATTCTTTTACATCCGGGTTGTTTTTAAGTTCGCGAGACGGGCCTTCCAGAACAATTTTGCCGGATTCCATGATATATGCATAATCTGATACGGCCAGTGCTACTTTTGCATTTTGTTCCACAACCAGAATGGTGGTCTCAAGTTCTTTGTTAATTCTTTGAATATTCTCAAATATTTCTTTGACAAGAATGGGTGCAAGCCCGAGAGATGGTTCATCCAGCATCAGCATTTCAGGCGCTGCCATCAAAGCTCTTGCTATGGCAATCATCTGCTGCTCTCCACCGGAGCTGTATCCGGCCATCCTATTGGTGACATTGGAAAGCCTTGGAAAATGTCTGTACATCAGTTCATTATCTTCACGGATTTTTTTTGCTCCGTCTTTTCTGGTAATGGAACCGACCAGGATATTTTCATTCACTGTCAAATGCTTAAATACTCTTCTGCCCTCAGGCACCATGACAGCCCCAAGTTTTACGACATCCGTTCCCAGAAGGTGGGTCGTATCTATACCTTTAAATTTAATATACCCTTCCTTGGTTGCCCCGTTTTCAGGTTTCAACAAGCCGCTGATGGCTCTCAGGGTGGTGGTTTTGCCGGCACCGTTTGTTCCAAGCAAAGCGACAATACCTCCCCTGGGTACGTTAAGGCTGACACCACGCAGAACCTGAATGATGTCATTATAGACAACTTCAATATTATTGACTTCAAGCAGATTTTTTTCCATATGCACTTTCTTTATGTTTTTGGTTTTATATTTTTGGCTTTATATT
>JAHJDU010000064.1 GCA_018812385.1 Pseudomonadota bacterium | reverse complement strand
CGGTGCTGAATTTAAAGGGGTGGACTATTATTAACAGTCCAGGGTTTTCTGCATCATAATCAAACACAAAATTTTGTGCTTGAGGGAAATTTCATTCATCGCGCAGATAATCAATTTTTTAATATAAAAAACACGGCTGTACTTAACTTTTGCAAAGAAGACAGTCCTATCGACAAGTAATGGAACCTGGAATTCCATTCTTCAAAAGCGTTTTTTAAGGATGGTTGGTTTCAGCCAGTTTTGATCATCTTTTTCAGGGTATCCAATATTATAATGGAGCCCCCGGCTTTCCTTTCTCATTAAAGCGGATTTAATGATCAGTTCAGCCACTGTGGCAAGGTTTCGAAGCTCAATTAAATCAGCTGTTACCTTAAAATTCCAATAATACTCATTGATTTCTTTCTGGATATTCTGGATTCTTCTTTGAGCCCGTTGCAGGCGCTTGTCTGATCTGACAATACCGACATAATTCCACATCAAACGTCTGATCTCATCCCAGTTATGGGTCACAACAATTGCCTCATCACTGTCTATTGTATCGGCTTCATCCCACAGTTCAAGGGTGGCGCTTACTTTATTTTCAATGGTCTTAAACTCTTCAATAGATGCTTGATATGCCCTTTGAGAATAAACCAATGCTTCCAAAAGGGAATTTGATGCCAGCCTGTTGGCACCATGAAATCCTGTACATGCGGTTTCCCCGACGGCGTAAAGGCGTTGAATATCGGTTTTCCCATTCAAATCCGTGGCCACTCCGCCGCACATATAATGGGCAGCCGGAACAACGGGAATAGGATCTTTTGTCATATCAATCCCATACCCAAGGCATTTAGAATAAATATTAGGAAATCTTTTCTTGATAAAATCAGAATCTTTATGTGTAATATCCAAAAAGACTGAGTCTGCGCCTGTTTTCTTTAATTCAGTGTCAATGGCCCTTGCAACGATGTCTCTACAGGCAAGGTCCTTGTCAGGGGAATATTTTCCCATAAACCGGTGGCCTTCAGAGTCTATTAAAACAGCACCTTCGCCTCTTACTGCTTCAGAAATAAGGAAATTTTTTGCTTCAGGATGATACAGACAGGTGGGATGAAATTGTACAAACTCAAGATTTGCAACAGACGCGCCTGCCCGATATGCCATGGCAATTCCATCACCCGTTGCTATATCCGGATTGGAGGTATAAAGATACACTTTGCTTGCGCCACCCGTTGCAAGGAGAGTAATTCCGGCATAAAAAGTTTCAATTTCCCCTGATTTATTATTCAGAACATAGGCCCCGCAGCAGATATTTTCATGCTGGGTGGCAATAAGCCCGCTTCTGATACTGCTGGAAAACGTAATTAAATTTACGGCAATATGATCTTCTAAAATAGTGATATTTTTATTTTGTTCAACATTTTTTACCAGGGTGTCTTCAATCTCTTTACCCGTCAAATCATGGGCATATACAATTCTTTTGGCAGAATGTCCTCCTTCTTGACCCAGGGAAAAATCATACTCACCATTGCCGTCTTTATTAAAATTTGCCCCCTGTTTTACAAGTTCTTTAATTCTTTCGGGACCGTCTTTCACTATCATTTTTGCAACTTCCTTGTCGCAAAGGCCATCCCCTGCATCCAGCGTATCCTTGATATGAAGGTCAAATGAATCTATTTTACCGAATACTGCTGCCACTCCCCCCTGGGCCAGGGCTGTATTTGTTTTCTGGATCTGTTTTTTGGTAATGATGGTGACTTTACCCAATTTTGCCACCTTCAGGGCATAACTTAGCCCGGCAATACCGCTTCCGATCACTAAAAAATCAGTTTTTTTAATCATAGCAAGCCGCTTCTTTTCTTTTTACGTGTACTTAAACCTAAAAGCAGGCCAAGAATAAAAACACCGGCACCGATTAGAAACCAAAATTTTTGTTCTTGGTTTAAATTATTTTCCAATGTCTTAATCTGTCCTTTCTTGGCCTCAAACTCTTCCATTATTTTTTTATAATTTGCCTCGAGTGTTAAAAAATCAGCAGATTCCTGTTTCAGTTTATTATATTTTTCTTCGATTTGGACCAATGCTGCATTTTTACCTGCAAGTATCTTATTTTCCTCTTCAATAGCACCTAATTTCGAAATCAGATCCTGATTATCTTTCTTCAATTTTTCAATCAACTCCTGATTATCTTTTTTCAATTTTTCAATCAAAAAAGTATCTGGAATATCCTTGGTTAAAAACCTTGACAAAACCCATCCCGTCCTTCCCTTATCTGTCTTTACCTGGCTCCAGTCCTTTTGATATTCAACCATTTCAAGTTTGTCACCGGACGTCAATATGTCAATGATTTTATTTTCAATTCCCGGCCCAGTACGCATGGTAACTTTTGTAATCCCTGCCACATATATGTCTTCAGCAAATGAAGGAGAAACAAAAAACACCATCCATACAAACATGACCGCCAGGTATTGATATTTTTTTTTCATCCTATTCTCCTCTTCATTCCGAGATTATTTAGCGATTATTTTTATCTCATCACTTATCATTGCATCCTATCTTTATCAATATGAAAAATTATCTGGATTTCTTATATAGTTTTGATATAAACAAATAAACACTGTTCAATTAACCAAATCACGAATTAGGATAAGCAGAATTTATCCCTGGCAGGGCAACCTAAATAAAAGGAGAAAACAAATGACGGATCAAGTATGGAAAACCCCTTTCTGGCCGGAAGGCGTAGCACACGATGTAACCAATTATCATTACCCTCTTACTCAAATCCTTGACAACACTGCTAAAAAATATCCTGATAATGTGTATACCATTTTTAACGAT
>JAHJDU010000063.1 GCA_018812385.1 Pseudomonadota bacterium | reverse complement strand
TAAAATAGTGTAATCCTTCATGCTGTCTTTTATCAATTGCTTATCTGCTTCAGATTTGATCCTGTTTCCCAGTATCACAATGTTTTTAATCCCGATATCCCGGCCAAGCTTTCTTATTTTGTCTGCTGCCACACGGCTTCTTTTTCCAGGGTTTACAACCACGATAAGAGCATCCACAGATCCTGAAGTTGCACGGCCCAGATGTTCAATACCAGCCTCCATATCCATTACCACAACTTCATTTCTGGCCAGAACAAGGTGGTTCATTAAGGCCTTTAAAATGGTTGCCTCAGGGCAGATACATCCTGACCCACCTTTTTGAACAGTTCCCATGACAAGCAGCTTTACCCCGTCTTTTTCAATGGAAAAGCGATCCGGGATATCATCTACTTTGGGATTTAATGTAAAAAAACCTCCCATTGTGCCAGGCGTAGCCCCGGTACGTTCAGCAATCAGATCGGAAAGTTCTGAAATCGGGGTGATGGGCTTTGATTCATCAATGCCAAGGGCTGCAGCAAGATTGGCAACAGGGTCAGCATCTATGGCAATAACTTTAGTCTCTTTATTTAAGGCAGCAATGGATCGTGCAATTAAAGAAGTGATGGTGGTTTTCCCAACACCGCCCTTACCGCCGACAGCAAGTTTTAAACTCAAAATAGGTCTCCTGCAAGTTTTAAAATTTAATACATCTGCATTGGAATCAGGATAGTTTTTCTAAAATGCTTCCTTTATCATCCAATAAGAAAACTTCATAATCGTTCTTTCGGGCATAGTCCATCAAGTCTTCCTTTATTATGGCCTGGGCTTCATATTTATTATTCATAATATCTTTGGGCATGATAAAAAAGCATTGCTGGGCAATTTCTTTTGTTTTAAATGCCGGAATAAACGTGGCATTTGTCTCTTTGTTTGTATAGCCCACAAATTGTTCGTTGGATATTCCCGGATTTTGAACAATTATATAATACCAGCTATCATTTATCAGGTCATTCAATTTATTAAACTCCTCCTGCCAAAAAATTTGTGTGAATCAAATATAAGATTATTTTATACAAAATAAAGGCAAAATTTGCAGTAAAAATAAAAAAGCCCCGGCCGTATTTTAAAAAGGGGCGGGGCTTTTAAAAGCAGAATGCTTAGGAAATACTAAATATCAAGCCATGAATCAGAATACAGCGTTTCACCCATAATAACCTTATAGGTTTTTGCATAATCCTGCATTTCTTTATTAAGACCTGCAATATCAGGCTCGTTGCCATCCATCATACCGTAAATCAGGTCAACAACATCCTGACGCTGGCCTTTGGCAATAGCCGTCAGCTGTTTGTCAAGGGGGTCTGAAATAACGGCTTTCATCCCATATTTTTCAAGCATCACCATGTAAGTACGGTTCAGAATCCCGCGAAGATGTTCCGGAGGCCCATTGGAAATATTGGAAAGACCACAGGTCGATTTGGCACCCGGTGCCATGTCTTCTAACATCATCTGAAAATTCATAAGGCTCATCAGCTGCTGTTGCTGGATATTAACCGGGGTTACAATTCCATCCACCCAGATTCTCTCATTGGCAATGCCGGCTTCATTGGCAAAGTAAATCAGTTCAACAGCTAAAGCCGCTCTTTCATTCTCATCTCTTGGAAGGCCATCCGGCCCCCACATCAGTGCAACAAAGTCAGCATCGTATTGGGCTGCCAGGGGAATCATTTTTTCGTATCTTTCAGGCCGTGCCATAATAGAATTGATGATATGCGGGTGATCAGCTGGCTTTAAAACTTTAAGTCCTGCTTCAATGGCATCAATGTTAGAGGAATCAAGAAGCAAAGGCATTCCAGGAACAGCTTCCTGAACAACGTTAACAACCCAGGGCATTAACTCTGTTCCAAATTTTTTTGCCGGGCCCAGGTTGATATCGATATAATCCATTCCCAGTTCTTTTTGTCGTAAAACTTCTTTTTGAATGGGTTCTGGATTACGTTTGGCTGGATCTGCTTCCCTGAACTCTTTTCCAATGATGGTGGAAATGACATTCAGACTTTCACCAAAAAGTATCATGATTTCTTCCTTTTATAGTTAATATTTAAATTTGTTAAGCCAGGGCATTGAAGTTGCCCCGGCTTTGTATTATTTATTTATTTTTCAGGAATGCAGGCAGATGGGCAGCTTCCCTTGGGCCAACTATGATGGTCCAGCCTGGAAGCTCTTCTTCAATATCACCTGCAATG
>JAHJDU010000062.1 GCA_018812385.1 Pseudomonadota bacterium | reverse complement strand
TGCGAAAAGCTCGGAGTGGATGTTGAAAATGTCAGAAAAGGGATCGGGTCTGATAGCCGGATCGGATACTCCTTTATTTATCCGGGATGCGGGTATGGGGGATCTTGTTTCCCTAAAGATGTCAAAGCCCTGATCAGATCCAGCAGGGAAGCCGGATTCGAACCAGAACTTTTGGATGCAGTTGAAAAGCGAAACATGGCCCAGAAGAGGGTGTTGGTGGAAAAAATTAAAACCCGGTTTTCAGAGGATCTTTCCGGCAGGGTCTTCGGTGTATGGGGGCTGTCGTTTAAGCCGGGCACAGATGATATGCGAGATGCCTCTTCCATTGTTTTGATTGAAGAATTGATAGAAGCCGGTGCACGTATCCGGGCCTATGATCCAGTGGCTCTGAATCAAGCCGGAAAAGAGTTCCCAAAGGAATGGTTTGAGGATGGCCGGCTTGTATTTGTGGATAATCAATACCATGCCCTTGAAGGGGCTGATGCCCTGGTGCTGGTTACTGAGTGGAAGGCGTTCAGGCAGCCTGATTTTAAGGTCGTATCCGATCTTTTAAAAAATAGAATTATTTTTGATGGCAGAAATCAGTATGATCCGAGAGAGATGATTGAAAAAGGGTTTGAGTATCATGGCATGGGACGGGAACTTGCCTTTAATACCGGGGTCTGACCCCGATAATACCGGGGTCTGACCCCGATAAGTTTTTGTTTTTACAAAAGATGTTGCTTTAATCATGGGCTGAAAGTGTCTTAGAGTGTGCTTTTTGATGCCCAAAAGAGGCGTTTAATAAAATGGTTGGGGTTTTCCTTATTGTCGTTATTGTAGGGCGGTATTGGGTGTTGCTAAAATCTGCCGATAAGGGTATCATAGATTCAATCTTTGACTGAAAACAATGAGACGTAATAAACAGGTGATAGATTATGGAACAGATTGTTATTCAGGCAAATACTTCATGAAACAGGAGGTGAGAATGGAAGCTTCTGAAAATGTAATTAATATCAATTCGGTTATCGAGAATGACCTGAAAACAATTATTGAACAAATTGAAAAAACGGGTCAACCGATCCTGATCGTCCGTGATAACAAACCAGTTGTCAAGATTATTCCTCAGAAAAAAAAAATCCGTTTGAAATGGATCCTGCATTGAAAGGCGCTTGTTTTATTGGCGACCCCACTGAACCTCTCCCAGCCTCCGATTGGCCGGACGATTTGAGATGATATTACTTGATACGCATACGGCTGTATGGCTCGCTTAGGACCAGAGCAAGCTGTCTGAGGGTGCGAAAAATGTAATATCCACCAGTGCTGATAAACTTCATATGTCCGTTGTTTCTGCCTGGGAAATATCGATGCTCTATAAGAGAAAAAGGCTTCAATTGCCAATTGCACCTGAACTGTATCTGGATCGTATGATAAAACAACATGCAATAAATGAGGTGCCTTTATCCCGCCATATTGCACAATTGTCCGTTCGTTTGCCGGATATACACAACGATCCGTTTGATAGAATACTCATCGCCATGTGCCAGGCCAATGGATGGATTTTGTTATCCAAAGACAGTGTGATTGCCAAATATCCTGATATTCGTGTTGTTTGGTAAGCCGGACATCTGTGTCTGTGTTGATGAGATGTTTGATTCGGTCATCGGGTGAAGAACAAAAAGGGTCAGGTCTTGCAATCATGCAACGATGTTCCCTGCTTTTTTTGCCGTTTACTATGCTTATCCGATTCTTCGGTAAGCTTGTCATGCAGAATTTAAGCTTCCGCTATACCCGTTACATCAACGCCCGAAAAAACAGGAGCGGCCATTTATTTCAGCGAGAAGGCACTTGCCTTGGCAGAAGAAAAGTTGAACAATAGATTTTCTTTAATTCAACTCATTAACACTGTCTGTTTGATATATGAAATAGAACCAGAGGTCTTTGCCTTACCAGGGAAAAAACAACCAAGCGCATCAGCAAGGGCAGTTGCCGCTTATTTTGTGCAGGAAGAGGAGTATTTGTCGTTGACCGACTTGGGGAATTTTGCGCATCGTGATCTGGCAGCATTAAGCAGAGCAGCCGGACGGATTCGTGAGCGAATTATAGATGATTTTGATTTGGCGGACAAGGTTGCATTGACTCGAGAACAGCTTTTGAGAATAACAAAATGTCAAGCCTGACCCCTGTGTCCGCTAATGGAAAAAGATAAAAAAGGGCTTTTACATAAGGAGAAAGAAAATATGCTTAAATCTGTGGAAGCAATCATTGAAAAAAATGGTGAGATTCGTCTTCAGAAACCGATTCGTTTGAGGACTCGTTGCAGAGCAATAATCACGATTCTTGATGAAAAACCGGAAGTTATCGCTGAAACGGCCCTGCTGAGTGAAGTAGTTCTTTCAGAAGATTGGAATCGTCTGGAGGAGGAGGAAGCATGGTCACACCTTCAGAAGGTTCAGTAGTGCTTGTGAGATTTCCTTTTTCGGACCTTTCATCATCCAAGCTTAGGCCGGCAGTAGTTCTTGCTTTTACTGGCAGAGATGACTGGATACTTTGCCAGGTTACGAGTAATCCATATTCTGATCCAACAGCCATCCGGATTAACGAGAGTGATTTTGGGATCGGTTCCCTGCAAAAAGTGA
>JAHJDU010000061.1 GCA_018812385.1 Pseudomonadota bacterium | reverse complement strand
TGGAAGGAAGACTATTGTGGGACATGTAAAGATTGAAAAAAAAGACAGGGTAGCTGTCATCACCATGATCCGCCCTGAAAAACAGAAAATATGATTTATTAATCATTTTAATTAAATTTATGGGATCAATAATCCATGCTAAAAGATATAATCAAAGATGAACCAAAGATCCATACAAGAAATATCAGCCTTACCACATACCCCCTTAGCAAAAAAGAAATAATAGTTGAAGGAATTCTTCTCGATAAAAGTTATCAAAAAATATTTACTATTACCGGAAATGTAAAAGAACCTGGCATCATCCATCACATGGCCATCAGGCTTTTAATCAAAGGAGATCCTTTAACCATAGTTGATTCAGAGGCAGAAATGCTCAACGTCCCTGTTGAAGAATGCAAAAACACCCTTGATACCTTGGTTAAGATCAAAGGAATTGAAATAAAATCAGGTTTCTCAAATTTAATAAGAAAAACTATTGGCGATAAAAAAGGATGTACGCATCTTGCACATCTGGTAATGGTCATGGGCCAGGAAATTGTGCATGGCTGGCTTACTCATAAAAGAAAGAACAAATCAGCGGTTCCCGAAAATATTGAAAACTTTCAAGGAAAAGATTTTATTTTAAACTCTTGCAGAATGTGGGTAAAAGAGGGCCCCAGAATGAAAAATCTTGGACAGGCCCTTCAAAAGGACAAACATCTGTGATTTAATGAAACAATGAATAAAGACAAGTGTATCAATATTATTCGGTCAGCAGTCCAAAAAGGAACTCACCCCGGGCCTCCAGGGGCTGATTTGTTTGTGCCCACCAGCGTGATCGCCCTGTTTATTTTTAATGAGGAAATTGAGCTGGTGTTTATCCAGAAAGCAGATGTAAAGGGATATCCCTGGGCCAACCAGATGGCGTTTCCAGGCGGGCATAAAGATAAAAAGGACCTTTCAACAAAGGATACTGCATTAAGGGAACTTGCCGAAGAAATGGGGATCAATCGGGAGAACGTAGAGGTTATAGGTTCTCTTGGGCACTTTCAAACCATTAACAACAAAGATATTGAAGCCTGGGTCGGTATCTGGAATCAAAAAGAAGCCATTAATTATGACAGGTCTGAAATATCCAGAGTGTTTCAGATTCCGTTAAAATATTTGATTGACCTGCACAAAGAAAAAGAGTTTCATCGACAAGCACCCAATGTCATGCTCTTGAAATACCCCTATGAAGATGTTTTGATCTGGGGGGTGACGGCAAAAATTTTGTGGCATCTTATTGAGGTTTTGTTAAAGGACAACTAGTTATTTTTAGACCGCCGTTTAACTCTTAAAAATATTTTAATCACCAGAATTAAGCTTAAAAATGCCAGAAAGGCCGGAAACCAGACATGTTCCTTAAAATAGGGATTACCGGAAGCAATGATAATACCGGCAATGGCAAAGGCAAAAATAAAGATCATAATGACTATAATCGTCCGGCAGACAAAGTTTGAATCATACCAGGATGTTATGGTTTTTCTAAAAAATGGATTTTGGTCTAGTTGCATTTGTATTTTTATTAAATAAATGTTAAAACCACAATATATAGATTTTTTCCTTGACAAACAACAATATGTTGATTAAATCTATGTTCCAGCGTGCCAGTTAACCTTATTTTATTATCACTAATAACGCTGACAAAGATATGTTAATTTCAATCAGATTTCAAGAGGTGGATACATGTTTGAGCAAATTAAAAAACGGGATGGAAGAATAGCAGACTTTGATTCTTCTAAAATCACCCATGCCATTAAAAAAGCAGGCGAGGCAACAGGTGAATTTAATGAAAGAGAAGCCAGAAAAATGACAATGAAAGTTATCTCTCTGGCAAGAGACATGCGTCTTGGAGCGATTCCTGAAATAGAGGAGATCCAGGACATCGTGGAAAGAGTACTTTTGGATTCCCCGTTTTATAAAACTGCCAAAGCCTACATTATTTACCGGGAGCAGCACAACCAGATCAGGAAAATTGCCATTAAGGAAAATGTGGGACTCATGGAATCCTATATTCGGCAAATGGACTGGAAAGTCAAAGAAAACAGCAATATGAGTTATTCTCTCCAGGGATTGAACAATTACATATCTTCAGACATTACAGCAGAATACTGGCTCAACAAAATTTATCCGCCACATGTCAGAGATGCCCACTACAAAGGAGATCTCCATATTCATGACTTAAGTCTTTTATCCGTATATTGCGTGGGTTGGGATTTACAGGATCTTTTGGCCGAAGGATTTAAAGGGGTGGCAGGAAAAGTGGAATCTTCTCCCCCAAAACATTTCAGAAGTGCTTTGGGTCAGGTTGTTAATTTTTTCTATACCCTTCAGGGAGAGGCTGCCGGTGCCCAGGCCATGTCCAATTTTGACACACTTTTAGCCCCGTTTATCAGGGAAGACGGGTTAAATTACAAAGAAGTTAAGCAGGCCCTTCAGGAGTTTGTATTTAATATCAATATTCCCACAAGGGTCGGATTCCAGACACCATTTACCAATATCACCATGGACCTGATTGTGCCGTCCACTTTAAAGGATTCTCCCGTCCTCATTGGTGGGGAATATAAAAAAGAAACCTATTAAGAATATCAGGAAGAAATGGATACTCTGAATGCGGCCTTTGCCGAAGTCATGATGGAAGGGGATGCAAAAGGCCGGGTGTTTACCTTCCCCATCCCTACATATAATATTACCAAGGATTTTGACTGGGCCAATCCAAAACTGAATAATATCTGGAAAATGACGGGGAAATACGGTATTCCCTATTTTTCAAATTTTATCAATTCAGACATGGATCCTGAAGATGCCCGGTCCATGTGTTGCCGATTAAGACTGGACAACAGGGAACTGAGAAAAAGGGGCGGCGGCCTGTTCGGTGCCAATCCTTTGACCGGTTCCATTGGTGTTGTAACTCTTAACCTGCCTAGAATAGGTTATCTGGCAAAGGATGAGGCTGATTTTTTTGACCGACTGGATACCCTCATCCAAATTGCAGCAGACTCATTAAGCATTAAACGAAAGATCCTTGAAAAATTTACAGATGGTGATCTTTACCCATATTCAAAATTCTATTTACGGAAAATCAAAGAGAGTACGGGTATTTACTGGCGCAACCATTTTTCCACCATTGGCATCCTGGGCATGAATGAGGCCTGCATCAACTTTATGGGCGAAAATATTGCCACAGAAAATGGTCAGGATTTTGCCGTAAAAATAATGGATCATATCAGAACTAAGATTGAAAAATTACAGAAAGAAACCGATGAAATCTTCAACCTTGAGGCAACTCCGGCCGAAGGCACCACATACAGGTTTGCCAGCAAGGACAAGGCCAAGTTTGAAAATATCATCTGTGCCAATGAAGAAGAATATAAACAGGGAAAAGATCCTTTCTATACCAATTCCACCCATCTGCCGGTAAACTATACTGATGACATCTTTGAAGCTCTGGAACTTCAGGACAGACTGCAGGTCAAATATACTGGCGGAACTGTCCAGCATCTTTTCCTGGGCGAAGAAGTTGCGGACATAGAGGTGGTGAAAAATGTAATAAAAAAAGTGTCCAATGCATTTAAGCTGCCGTATTTTACACTGACCCCCACATTCAGTGTCTGTCCGTCCCATGGATATATTTCAGGTGAACATAAAACATGCAAAACCTGTAATGCAGTGACGGAAGTGTACTCAAGAGTCGTTGGGTACTTAAGACCTGTTGGACAATGGAATAAGGGAAAACAGACAGAATTTTGCATGCGTAAAACATTTAATATCTCTAAGGTGGCCTGATAAAGGAAAACAAAGTGTATATCGGTGGATTTCAAAAAAATTCCTTGATTGACTTTCCTGAAACCATAGCATGCATCCTTTTTACACAGGGGTGTAATTTCATCTGCCCCTATTGTCATAATCCTGATCTGGTTGCCAGCCCTCAAAAAAGGGCTGGCGATCTTTATGATGAAAACAAAATCTTTGAATTTTTGAAAAAAAGAAAAGGATTCATAGAAGGGGTTGTGATTACGGGTGGAGAACCCACGTTACAAAAAGATCTTTTATCCTTTTGCCAAAAAATAAAGAATATGGGATATAAGTTAAAACTGGACAGTAACGGGACTCGGCCTGAGGTATTGGCAAAACTTTTTAAAGACAAGCTTGTTGATTTTATCTCAATGGATATAAAAACCAGCCTTGAAAACTATCACCTTGTGTTACCGGGAAAATTTGATACTTCAAAAATTTTAGAGAGTATTCGCCTTTTAATGGATCAAGCACCGGCCTATGAATTCAGAACCACTTGCGTCAGGCCCTTTGTCAGCAAAAAAATCATGGATGACATTGGAAAAATGATAAGGGGTGCATCAAAATATATTCTTCAAAAGTGCTCAAGGGATGTAAGCGTTCTTAAGCCTGATTTTCTAACAACAGACAAAATTTTTTTTGCTGATAAAGAAATGCTTGACCTTCAAAAAACAATTGATAAATATGTTGCCATATCCCTTGTTCGTTAAAGACCATAACCTGCCAAAAAGGAATTATGCATGGAATATCCCCTTGTAAGGGCCTGTATTGATCTTGATGCCATCCAGAAGAATATTCAAAATCTAAAACAAATCACAGACAAAAAATCCAAATTCATGGCCGTGGTTAAGGCAGATGCCTATGGCCATGGGGCAGTTCAGGTTGCCAAGACAGCAGTGGAAGCCGGGGCTGACTGGCTGGGGCTAGCAAGGCTCAATAAGGTTGTTGAAATCCGCCAGGCGGCAATTAAAGTACCAATACTTGTTTTTGGATATATCCACCCGTCCCAGGCAGCCATGATAAACGATCTTGATCTTGCGGTGACTGTGTATGACTTTGAAATGGCCAGGGCCCTGTCCAGCAAAGCAAAATTGTTAAACAGGCCAGTCAAAGTGCATTTAAAGGTTGATACGGGAATGGGGCGGGTCGGCATGGTGATTGGCAGAAATAATAAAAGCCAGGCCAATAAAACAGCAAGAAAAGAGGCACTAAAAGAAATTGAGAAAATAATAAAATTACCAGGTATTGATTTTAATGGTATCTATACCCATTTTGCTGGAGCCGACTGCAAGGATAGAACCTATACAGACTTACAGATAGAGCTGTTTGCCTCTTTGCTGGATGATTTAAAGAAAAAGAGGATCGAATTTGAAATCTGCCATGCTGCAAACAGCGCCGGCATTATCGAATTTCCAGAGTCTCATTTTGATATGGTGAGGGCAGGTATTTCCATTTACGGGCTTTATCCTTCCTCTGAGGTGGATAGGTCAAAAGTAAAGCTTGCTCCGGCCATGACCTTAACATCAATTGTAACTGGTGTCCGCAAGGTTGCCAAAGGATTTTACGTCAGCTATGGAATGACCCATGAAACCCAAAAGGCTACCAGGCTTGCCTCAGTGCCTGTCGGGTATGCAGATGGATTTTCAAGGCGATTTTCATCCAATGGTTTTATGCTTGTAAAAGGACACAGAGCGCCTGTTGTAGGCCGGGTCTGCATGGACCAGACCATGATTGATGTGGGAGACATCCCCAATGTAAAGCCGGGTGATGAAGTCGTGTTGATCGGTTCCCAGGGAAATGAAACCATTGGCGCTGATGAACTTGCAACCAGGATCAATACAATCAATTATGAGATTGTATCTGCTTTAACATTCCGGGTAAAAAGGATTTATTCAGATTCATGTTCCGGGTAAATCATTTCATGCATCACAGGTCACCCTTTATCTCAAAATAAAGATGCCATGGCTTGTTCAACGACTTGTTCTGCTGTCATTGAAAGGCAATCAATTTTTATATCACAATAGGTATCATATAAGGGTGTTCTTTCTTGGTAAAGATCCTCTATCCTCTGTCCAGGCCTGACGGCAACTCCCCGGGATGTCATATCTGAAAGTCTTTTTAAAAGTATATCCAGAGGAATGGAAAGATAGATAATGGTAGAGATTTTAGAAAGATGTTCCATGGCCTTTTTACTGTACACAACGCTGCCGCCTGTGGCAATTACATGGTTTAAGCACCTGATG
>JAHJDU010000060.1 GCA_018812385.1 Pseudomonadota bacterium | reverse complement strand
GTGGTCAGAAATTATATTGACTGGCTGATTTCTCTGCCATGGTTTAGAAAGAACCGGTCAAAAAATAATCTTAAAAAGGCTGAACAAATATTAAATCAGGATCATTATGGGCTTGAGAAGCCCAAAGAAAGAATTCTTGAGTATCTGGCAGTACAAATACTTGTTAAAAAAATTAAAGGGCCGATTCTTTGTCTTGTGGGACCTCCTGGTGTCGGGAAAACATCCCTGGCAAGATCGGTGGCTACAGCTACAGGAAGATCCTTTGCCAGAATTTCTCTTGGCGGCATAAGGGATGAGGCGGAAATCAGGGGTCATAGGCGAACCTATGTGGGGGCAATGCCGGGCAAGATTATTCAAACCTTGAAAAAAACAGGATATAATAATCCTGTGTTCTGCCTGGATGAAATTGATAAAATGACGGCTGATTTCAGGGGTGATCCATCATCTGCATTGCTGGAAGCACTGGATCCTGAACAGAATAAAAATTTCAATGATCATTATCTTGAAGTGGATTATGATTTGTCAGAAATCCTGTTTATTACCACAGCCAACACATTGTATGATATACCGGCCCCATTGAGAGACAGGATGGAAGTCATTCAGATACCGGGCTATACAGAATATGAAAAAGTGAAAATTGCCACAGGATTTTTGATACCTAAGCAATTGAAAGAAAATGGTCTTTCAACGACCGATGCAGTTTTTTCAAAGAACGCGATCCATGCCATTATAAAAAAATACACAAGAGAGGCAGGAGTCAGAAATCTGGAACGGGAGGTCTCTTCTGTGTTAAGGAAAATAGCCAAAGAGATCGTTCAAACCGATAATAGGAAACTGCATAAAATTTCAACGACCGTGCTGTTGAAATACCTTGGACAACGTCGATTTAGAGACAGTGTGCTGGAAAAAGAAGACAGAATCGGGATTGTAACAGGCCTTGCCTGGACCCAGGCCGGGGGTGAACTTCTTACCATAGAAGCAGTTACCATGCCGGGTAAGGGAAATGTGCTTGTCACAGGAAAGCTTGGAGATGTCATGAAAGAGTCTGCCCAGGCAGCAGTCAGTTATGTCAGATCACGCAGCAAAGAATTGAATATAAAAGAAGATTTTTATAAAAAATTTGATATTCATATTCATGTTCCCGAAGGCGCAATTCCAAAAGACGGTCCTTCAGCAGGGATATCCATGTGTTCTGCAGTGGTCTCTGTTTTGACGGGCAAACCGGTTTCAAGAAAGACTGCCATGACAGGCGAAATTACATTGCGCGGAAGAGTACTGCCCGTCGGTGGGTTAAAGGAAAAGCTGTTGGCAGCCCATGCCAATGGTATCACAAAAGTAATTGTTTCAGCTGATAACAGGAAAGATATCAAAGAAATTCCCAAAGCCATTCAAAAGCAAATGGAAATTGTTTATGCTGAGGATATGTCCCAGGTGCTTAAAAATGCCTTGTTGTGATATGAATTTAACTAGTGTCTGACTAAAGAAAACCCGTCTGTTTTATAGCAGATACTATTCAAGATATGATATAAATTCTGTCATAGCATCTTTTTCATCCTTTGTGGCAATGGCCCTTCGAATTTCAACCATTTTTGTGTATTCATTCTTATCCATTATAAGATCTTCATTTCGTGTGCCGGATTTGTTGATATTAATGGCCGGCCAGATTCTGTGCTCTGCACATTCCCGGGAAAGAAACAGATCCATGTTTCCTGTTCCCTTGAATTCCTGATAGATAATATCATCCATGCGACTGCCTGTGTCCACAAGGATGGTGGCAACAATGGTTAAGGAACCACCATTTTCAAGCTTTCTGGCTGCCCCGAAAATTTTTCTGGGAAACTCCATGGCATTGGCTCCAAGACCTCCAGTCAGGGTTTTGCCATGGCTGTCTGTAGATGCGTTAAAGGCTCTTGTCATTCGGGTTAAAGAGTCAATGAAAACTACAGAATCCTGCCCGATTTCTGCACACCTGATAGCAGTATGCATGGCAAGGCGAGTCATTCTCATGTGCTGTCCAATCTGCTGGTCTGCGGAAGAGTATAGGACATGAGCATCTTTTAAGCCCCTTTGAAAATCAGTCACTTCTTCCGGCCTTTCATCAACCAGGAGAATAAAAACTTTTGCATCTGGATGATTCATCACCACGGAGTTTGCCATATGCCGTAATATTGTTGTTTTTCCGGATTTGGGCGGCGAGATAATCAGTCCTCTCTGGCCCATGCCGAGAGGGACGATCATATCCAGCGCTTTTCCTGTGAGATCATCTTCATTTTGAGTAAGATGATAGCGTTCAAAAGGATTAATGCTGGTCTGATCCTGCAATAGAGGCGTGTTGCTAAATTCATCAAGCGGGAGCTTGTTTATCGTTTCCACCCGGATCAGGGCAAGATTTGGATTACTTGGGCCTTTTTGTTCCCCAAAGCCTTCAATAAAACAGCCCTCTTTTAAATTTAATTTTCGTATCAGACTATTTGGGACATACGTGTTTTCAGGTTTGGGCTGGAAGTTTTCTTCTATTGTTCTTAAAAATCCAAATCCCTTATCCATAATTTCAAGATATCCTTGTACAGGTTCCATTGTCATGCTCCTTGGCTGAAGTTTATGACGAATAAAATTAAGAATAAGAGATTGATCGTCATTGATAATTTAAAAAGTTTAAGATTCAAATTTTTTAAGATGAAAAAATCGAATTGCTACTTATAAAATACCCTATAGCATATTTTAATATAAGCTTGCAAGCATGGTCTGGCTAATTAATTTTAGTCCATAAATAATAATAATAACGCCGATATTTTTATAGTTGTTTTTGCTTGACATAATTTTTTTTTATTGGTATAAATTCTCTTGTTTTTCGGGCGATTAACTCAGCTGGTAGAGTGCAACCCTTACAAGGTTGAAGTCGCAGGTTCGAACCCTGCATCGCCCACCATAAAGTTAAGGATCACGGGGGTGTAGTTCAGTTGGTTAGAACGCTTGCCTGTCACGCAAGAGGTCGCGAGT
>JAHJDU010000006.1 GCA_018812385.1 Pseudomonadota bacterium | reverse complement strand
CTACGCTTAAAGTTCTCTGTTACCATAGAACCTCCAAGGACTTGCTACCCGGTGGTTGGCCTACCTTCCGGGGCGGGCTTTCCACCCGCCGAATTACACGACCTTGCCCGGCCGCACAAGTAGGGTGTCCCCTGAATTCTTGAAAATATATTTAGTGCCTGACCGAAAACCTGAAAATTTTGGAAGCATACGCTCCTCTTCGAGCCGAGTACAAGGCAGGTACTATTTATTCAAACATAACCTTAACATCAAGGGCAATCCATTCCCCATCACTGAACACAATTGGATTGATATCCAGCTGGCTTAATTTATCCCCCAGATCATGGGCAAGCCTTGCCACCTGTGAAATGGTTATTGCAAGCTTTTCCTTATCAAGGGTCATCCCCCTGAAGTTTTCAAATACGGGGGATAAAACCAGTTCGTCAATCATATCAGTGGCTTCATTCACAGAGCAGGGGGCCAGCCTGAATGCAGTGTCCTTATATATTTCTGTCAGAACCCCGCCTGCCCCAACCATTACAGCATGACCAAGAGCTGGATCTTTGATGATCCCGATAATAAATTCCGGCCCCATATAAGTACTCTGATTTTCAACAAGGATATTCTCATCGGGAAACCGCTGCTGTATCATGGCAAAATTGTCTTGAACACTTTCATTGTCATTATTTAAAACCACTCCCTGCAACTCGGTTTTGTGCAGGATATTTGAAGAACAGACCTTTAATACATAGGGAGGATCAATGCCATTAACGTCAAATACATCGTCTGGTCCCAGTCTCTTGCCTTGAGGCACTTTAATTGAATAGAGTTTTACCAGTTGCTTGGCATCAAATTCATCGGGACGTCCTTTATCACCAAGACTTTCAAACCATAGTTTTAGTTTTTTTTCCATCATGCTATGCCTCCTGATCAAGCCGCTGTTTTATCTTTGTTCTTTCCACCAGAAAACGAGCAGCCCTTACCGCTCTTCCAACGGAAGGATATGCAGCCACCCCGGCATAGTATAGATTTTTAATGCTATTGTCTGTAAAGGGTCCATACTTGGTAAATACAATCACAGGTTTATCTGATTTCTTGATTTTAGCGGCAATGATATCTATCAGATTTTCAGTAATCCCAGGCGGAGCAAAAAAAGCAATGCAGATAATAATATCAACCCCATCATCCTCAATCAACGCATCAAGGCTGTCTGAAAACATTCTGTCATCAGCACTTGCCGTGATGTCCACAGGGTTATCACAGGCTGCAAAGGGAAAGGTGGCATCTTTTATCCGCTTTTTGGTAGTTTCAGAAAGTTTTGCCATCAAAAGCTTTGCCCGCTTGTCATTGTTCTCGATAAAATCAGTACACATAACCCCATACCCGCCGGCAGCCGTTAAAACAGCCACCCTATTTCCCGGGGCACCTGGGAGCATGGAAAGAACCTTGGTGGCATCACAGAACTCTTCATCATCAAAAACCCGCTGAATCCCGAATTGTTTTAATGCGCCACTGATCACATTATCCGATCCTGCAAGTTTTCCTGTATGGGAACTGACTGCGGAAACAGCTGTATGGGTCCTTCCGGCCTTTAAAACAACCACGGGTTTTTCCCTGGTGGTTTCTTTGGCAGCCATTAAAAACTGCCTGCCCTTTTCAATATTTTCAAGATAAAACCCCAGGCAATTTGTCTTTTTATCCTGGCTGAAATATTTAAGAAAATCGATTTCATCAAGATCACACTTGTTGCCCAGACCCACAAAGGCCCGCATGCCATAGCCCGTATTGGCTGCATACCCAAGGGCTTCAACACCTACAGAGCCACTTTGAACAATACAGGCAACCCTGCCGTTTCTATCAAGGGCCTTGTCCCCATGTTCAACAAAGATGGTATCAATATTTTCATCGGGCAGAAATATCCCCAGAGAATTGGGACCAAGGATATTGACATTGTTCTCTTTTGCCAGCCTTGTTAATTTTTCTTCAAGATCCCTGCCCTGGGCACCAACTTCACCAAACCCGCCGGCCACAATAATATAATTTGGAATTTTCTTTTCAATACACATTTCCACGGATTTTACTGCGGCTACAGCAGAAATGGTAATAATGGCAAGATCAATATCATCCGGCAAGGACTGAATATCAGGACTGACCTTATGGCCTTCAATGGCATTCTCTTTAGGATTTACTGGAAATAACCGCCTTCTTGAACCCAAAAGCCGCCTGAAAATAATGCCCCCGACCTTATCTTTAGATTTTGATGCGCCGATAACGGCTATTTTTTTTGGATCTAAAAGTCTTTTCAATGATGCAATCTTATCCATATATTTTGCAACTCCTTCTTAAAAAAATAGTATCCTTTTTTATTATTCTACAATAGTATAGTCAAGTTAATCCGATTAAAACAGGGCAATAATTAATACTGGGTAATCGCAAGAGTTTTTTAAAATTCCAAATAAAGCATCAGGGATAAAAATGCGGATCTATGCTGTAGCCGATATTCACGGGAAAACCGAAAAGATTACAAAGATTAAGGAGGTTATCTTACGAAACACCCCTGATATTCTTGTCATTGCCGGAGATATAAGTAATTATGTTTCCCCTTTAAAAACCCTGAAACAATTAAAGGATATCCCCATTCCCATTCTGGGTATCCGGGGAAACTCGGATTTAAAGAGTGTTGAAGGACTTTTACAGGATCAGGACAATACCACCCTTCTGAACCATGTACCTGTGACATATCAAAATTCACAGTTTCTTGGACTCAATGGAACTATCCCCCTACCCTTTGTTTCAAAAATCTGCCTTAAAGAGGCTCAACGGCTTAATGCCATTAAACATGCCATAACCCCACAGACAATCCTGGTGGTTCATCCGCCGCCCAAAGGTGTGTGTGACAAAGTGGGGAACAGATTCAGTGCAGGAAGCTTTCAGTTAAAAAGATTCATTGAAAAATACCCGCCATTAATGGTTTTATGCGGCCATATCCATGAACAGGCAGGATATCAATTTTTTAAAAACATATTGATTGTCAATTGTGCAATGAATAAAACATATAGCGGAGAAATCATCGATTATTGTAAAAACAAACCATTGAAGATAAAAATGGTAATGAACAACCCCGTCGCAAGCGACGGGGTATTAGACCCTCGGCTTCGCAATAAATGATAAACAATATTGATAAGGACAAAGGCAACGCCTTTGAACTGGACAAAATATTGGCTTAATATTCCCTAGGCCCTTAATATTCCCAGACAATTGAAATTTATGATTTGATTTTATTTTTCCATCAGGGTAGGATTCATTTTGTTGACCTTTTTTTAAAGGAACAACCATGACCACCTTGATCGGATCTATAAAAATATTCTGAGAAAAGATGCCGGATATCAAGGTGGTTCTCATGTCAGGCTATGCCGAAGAGATCATCCGCAAAAAAGACCTGATCCTCCCTGGATATAATTTTATTGAAAGCCCATCCTTCCCAGCCTTCTTGCCCATAAACTGCGCAGGATATTTGATGCCCAATGAGTATGTATGACTATTCAGCGGAAATGCCAGGATTGGCATTTCCGCTGAATAGATTGGGTAGTGCCTGCCCGAAAACCTGAAAAAATACCTGAAAAAAATAATAGTTGCAAAAGACAACCCTTAGCATTAAAATACAACCAAAACTAACTAAGGGGGATTTATGGCAACAGCAGTTAAGGTATCTGATGATCTGTTTGAAAAAGCAAAAATCAAATCAAAGGTCTTCAAAAGATCAATTGCCGGTCAAATTGAATATTGGGCTAAAATCGGTCAAATGATTGAAGAAAACCCAGACCTTCCATTACTATTCATACAAGATATCATGGTGGGAAAAGAACAGATAAAAGCCGGCCAGGGAACTCCATATGTTTTTTAAGGAAAATAAAAATGTGTGAGTCCAATGTATATTTACGAAACGGCAATGATGAAAAACTGATTATGGAAAATGTGGCTGCTATAAGCCCGGTTGGCGAAGATACCTTTCTTTTAAAAGGTCTTCTGGGAGAAAGCATGAAGGTCAAGGCCATTATCGCAGACATTAATCTTATGGGGCATAAAATAATTCTAAAAGCCCTGTAATGAGCAGGTTCTCTGACTATCTTGACCTTATTTCCCAGGTCAATAACCTGTCTTTCGGTCTGGGAAATGCCCAAAAAGTTCTATGGCTGTTTCATTGCGGAATGCTTTTTTCAAGTATGGATAAATGGTGGGGAGATTTTAAATACCGGCATTCAGCCCATGAAGGCATCGACATCACCTATTACAGAACACATCCAGGAAAAATGCATTGCTTTGATGATTCCATTAAGGTGCCGGCCATGGAAGATGGAATTATTTTAAATATCTGTGATGATTTTCTGGCCCAGACCATTGTGGTTGAACATGAAAACTCAATATCTTCCATCAAAAGGATCCTCTTTGCATATGCTCATATCATCCCTGAAAAGGGTTTGAAAATTGGCCATGTCATCCAAAAAAAGGATGTTGTTGCAAGGGTGTGTGATACTTATAAAAACCCGCTGTTACCGCCCCACCTTCATTTTTCCTGTTTTGAAATCTCTAAAAAGGTTTTGCCAGAACATTTAAACTGGACCCTTTTTTCAACCCATCCTGACATTAATCTGATTAATCCTGTTTTTCTATAGTGTTTGAACGAAAACTCACCCATCTACTGCGTTGCTGCAAAATCCTGAAATCCTCATGTACAGTAGTACACTCCGGTTTCAAGATTTTTTGCGCCTTGTATATGGGCAACTTTTCGCCCAAACACGGGGTTCTCGGCCAGGCTTTCCTTATTGTCGTTATTGGGGTGGTCTGATAGTGGGTATCGCTATTTACTCAAAATGTCAGTTATGACATAATGGGTAAATAACGATTTATTGGAAGTATTTTCCATCCCACAGATTACGCAAAAGCACGGCTGGCCTGAATCCCTGGCTTGGTCACAGGCTCTGGTAAATAAGGATGATTTTATTAAAAAAAAAGAAGAATTGAAAAAAGAAAAAAATTAATCTATGATTACTAAAACTTAACTGCAGGCAATAAAAATTTAAATATGGAGTGGATGAATGAAAACAATTAAATACATTTGGTGGCTGATCGTCCTGAGTTTTATAGGGATCTTTGTTTATCAGAATTTAGATTATTTCATGACAACGGCTGCGCTGAAAATTGATCTTAAAATTGCCTCCTGGAACTGGACCATACCAGAACTTCAAAATATTGCTTATTTTGGAATCTGCTTTCTTTTAGGAATTATTCTATCCAGCATCAGGGGATTCATGATAAGACTTGGCTTAAAAAAAGAGATCAAAACAAAAGATGCTGCCATTGCTTCCTTTAAAGAAAAGCTAACTGCTTTAAAATCAGAACTGGACGTATTCCAGCATGACCCCTATATTAAAAAAGAACTGAAAAAAGAACCGATTATTGAACAGCCCGAACCAGAGCAGCCTGATTATGTGCAACCTGAACCCGTACAGCCTGATTTCGTGCAACCCGATTTCGAGCAGCCTGATTTCGTGCAGCCTGATTATGAGCAGCCTGATTTCGTGCAGCCTGAAAATGACAAGAAAAAGGATCCTAAATCCGGTACTGGTGATTGATTTTGCTGAAACTAAACTAGCGCATGAGCCAAAAAAAAAAATACGCCCATGATGGAACAATACCTGTCCATCAAAGAATCATATAAAGATGCAATTTTGTTTTATCGGATGGGAGATTTTTATGAAATGTTCCTTGAAGATGCAGCAAAGGCAGCCTCTATCCTGGGTATTGCTTTAACCTCCAGGAATAAAAATGCTGATGCCCCCATTCCCATGTGCGGCGTGCCCTTTCGGGCGGCTGACAATTATATTGCCAAACTGATTGGCAATGGATGCAAGGTTGCAGTATGTGAACAGATGGAAGATGCTGCGCTGACAAAGGAATTGGTGAAAAGACAAGTTGTCCGGGTGATCACCCCGGGCATGATTTTAAATGAGGAATTACTGGATAAAGGGTCTAATAATTTTCTTCTGGCCCTGTCAAAGATAAGGGATGTTGCCGCTATTGCCTATCTTGATATCTCAACGGGAACCTTTAAAACCACACAGGTTGAATCCAGGCAGTCAAAAATACCGATAGAACTTATTGAAGAAGCATTAAAGGTTGACCCAAAAGAAATTCTTCTGCCTTCCAATTTTGAAAAAGATCCTGCCTATACCCATATCCGGCAGGCTTTTGATGGAAGACAAATCACCTATCTTGATAAAACTGACTTTTATGTTGAAGAAGCAAAGGAAAGGCTTTTAAACAAATTTAAAACCAGAAGTCTTGAAGGATTTGGCGTCGAGCATATGGCTGCGTCCATTTCTGCTGCAGGTGCCATCCTCTCCTATGTCCAGAACACCCAGATGCAGGAAACCCTGCATATTTTCCAGATTATACCCTATGACTTGAAAAATTTTCTGGTGATCGATGACAGATCCTGTAAAAATCTTGAGATCCTTACCAATATACAGACACTGGATAAAAAAGGAACCCTGATCCAGGTGCTTGACCGGACGATTACGGCCATGGGCTCAAGACTTATCAAAAACTGGATCAGATACCCCTTGATTGATAAAAATAAAATCCAGGAGCGCCTGGATTGCATTGAAGAAATCACCAAAGCTTCCCATATCCATCAATTGATCATCAACCATTTGAAATCAGTTTATGATCTCGAACGTCTCGGCAGCAAGATTTCCATGGGCCAGGGCAATGCCAGGGACATGATTGCCCTTAAAAATTCTTTAAAAAAACTCCCCCATCTTTTTAAGGAACTCTCCTTGTTTAAAAGCCCAATACTTACGGGGAAAAATATTGAAAATCAGGAAATGATCTTAAAAGAGCTGGGGTCTCTATCCAGCTTGATCCAAAAAGCCATTCGGGAAGATGCCCCCCATGTCCTTAATGAAGGCGGTTTAATCAATGATGGTTACAGTCCTGAGCTGGATGAACTGCTGTTAATTTCACGGGATGGGAAATCCTGGATTGCAAAGACAGAGGCAAAAGAAAAAAAAGAAACAAAATTGTCTTCTCTTAAAATTAAATACAATAAAGTATTTGGTTATTTTATCGAAGTATCAAAAGTTCAGGCAACTTTGGTTCCTGATCATTATATCAGGAAGCAGACCCTTGTGAATGCTGAAAGATTCATCACTGATGAGATGAAACAGGTTGAGTCCACCATATTAAATGCCCAGGACAAGCGCAATGCCCTGGAATACAAAATTTTCAGCGCAATAAGGGACATAGTTATTTCAAAGGCCTCCCTTATTCTTAAAACAGCAGATTTCATTGCCCATGTGGATGCGCTCCAGGGACTTGCCAGGGCTGCATCGGAAAACGGATATACAAAACCTGTCATCAATGAACAGGAAATAATTTCCATAGAAGACGGGCGACATCCTGTGGTGGAAAAACTGATCAAAGGGGAACGATATGTTCCCAATTCCATTGAAATGGATAATATTGAAAACCAGATCCTTTTAATCACCGGACCTAATATGGCCGGCAAATCAACGGTATTAAGACAGGTTGCCCTGACCGTTTTAATGGCACAGATGGGATCATTTGTCCCTGCCCAGAAAGCATCTATCTGCATTGTGGACCGAATATTTACAAGGGTCGGGGCACTTGACAATCTCTCCATGGGCCAGAGCACATTTATGGTGGAAATGGAAGAAACCGCCAATATTGTCAATAATGCCACACACAAAAGCCTTATTATTTTAGATGAAATTGGAAGGGGAACCAGTACCTATGATGGAATGAGTATTGCCTGGGCCGTTGCCGAATACCTTCACGATCTCAATAATAAAGGGGTGAAAACCCTTTTTGCCACACATTACCATGAATTAATAAAACTGGAAGATACAAAACCCAGGATTAAAAATTTTAATATTGCCGTCAAAGAATTCAATGATAATATTGTATTTTTACGGCGGCTTGTTAAAGGCGGAACTAATAAAAGCTATGGCATCCAGGTGGCCAGGCTTGCCGGTGTTCCGGATATTGTGATTAACAATGCAAAATATATATTGTCCTGCATTGAGCAAAAAAACGACACTGATCGGCCAGAACATTTGCCAAAAAAAACGAAAAAAAAGAGTAGAAAAAAGAAGGCAATAGATGATAATCAACTGGAATTATTTAACAGCAATGAACAATACATTAAAAAAACATTGGAAAAGATTGATATTTCAAGTATGACTCCACTTGAAGCAATTAATTTGTTAAACGATTTAAAACAAAAAAGCATGCAATAGGATATGGTCAAACTTAAGACATACATACTGCCAATTTTTCTCATCCTTTTTATCTTTACCGGTATTTTCATTTTCACAACAAACGGTTTTGCTGACAGCGCAAAACAAAAATATATGGCAGCAGATGCCTGCTACAAAAAACTGAGGGCTTCTGTTTCCAAACAGAAAAAAGAAATCGAATGGCTCAATTGCATCAGTCAATATGAAATCATATATAGGCTTCATTCTGACAGCCCATGGGCACCGGCCGGCATGTATAAAGCAGCCCAGCTTTATACAAGTCTATCCAAATGGTCTGGCAAGCAGATCCACGAACACCAGGCAGCTGATCTTCTTGCAAGACTCCAGAATAAATATCCAAAAAGCGCCTATGCCGGCCGTACCAAAACTTTGCTCAAGTCCATAACCGTGCACCCGACTTTTTCTGCTAAAAAAATTCATCGCATCCAGTCAAAAAAAAGATTGACTAAAAATGATATCCTTATCAGAAAATATATTCAAAGCAGGCAAGTTCCTGTTGAAAAAGAAGTCGAACCTATTAAAGCCGGTAATCAAAAACCAGAGGGCATAGAACCTGGGGCCCCTGATAACAAGTCGTCCGGTGATACCATAGTTACAGATCTTCGATTCTGGTCCAATCCGGAATACACCAGAATTGTTGTCGATGCCACCAGTGAAAGAAAGTATTCCCACAGACTCTTGAAAAAAGATCCGGATATTAATAAACCCTTTCAACGACTCTATATTGATATTGAAAATACAAAGCTTGGAAAAGGGGTTGCCGAACATACCCAGATCAATGACAATCTTTTAAACCAGGCCCGGGCAGGGCAATACCTTCCTCATACTGTACGGGTTGTGGTGGATATCAAATCATTTGAAAATTATAAAATATTTTCTTTAAAGGATCCCTTCAGGATTGTCCTTGATATATGGGGGAAAGGATCTAATGGAGTACCTGTTCCTTCTTCTGCTCCCGAAATTGCAGATTCGGAAAAACCTGAAAAAATATCCAGGCTAACAACAGATAATTTAAAATCATCTGATATTACACGGCAGCTTGCGCTGGGGGTTAGAACAATAGTCATTGATCCAGGACATGGCGGCTCTGATCCTGGAGCACCTGGATATTATAAAAATGTCTGGGAAAAAGACATTGTTCTGGAAATTGCCAAAAAACTTGCTGTAACTCTCAGGGAGCGATTAAAATGTACTGTATTGCTCACAAGGACAACAGACAAGAAACTGGCCCTTGAAGAAAGGACGGCAATTGCCAATACAAAGAGAGCAGATCTGTTTATATCCCTTCATGTCAATGCCGCCAAAAACAGAAATCTCACGGGCATTGAAACCTATATCTTGAACCTTGCCACGGATGACCAGGCCATTGCCGTGGCAGCAAGGGAAAATGCAACATCTGAAAAAAATATCTCAGATCTGGAATTTATTTTAAGTGATTTAATGAAGCATGCAAAGATTGAAGAATCCACACGGCTTGCCGATATTGTGCAAAATTCTTTTATAAAGGGAATGAGAAAAAAATATTCAGGAATCAATAATTTAGGTGTCAAACAGGCCCCATTTTATGTTCTTCTGGGAGCCAGGATGCCGTCCATCCTGATTGAAACATCATTTATCAGTAACAAAACAGAATGCAAGCGGCTCATGAGTGATTCCTACCAGACAGCGATCAGCGATAGCATCACGGATGGAATCGAAAAATATATAAACGCTACAAATCCCAAACAATTATAATCTAAGCAAAGGAAAACATCATGCCTTTTGAAAACATTATTCTTAAAGTTGACACCCCTGTTGCAACCATATTTTTTAACAGGCCCAAAGCTTTAAATGCGCTCAATAATGCTCTTTTTGATGAATTGGATATTGCCCTGGATCAGGTAAGAAACAATACAGATATAAGAGTTCTCATCCTGACCGGCACAGGAGATAAAGCCTTTGTTGCAGGAGCGGATATTGCAGAACTTGTAAAAATGAATCCCCTTGAAGGGAAAAGTTTTTCAAGAAAAGGACAAAAGGTTTTTTCAAAGATTGAGGATCTTCCCATCCCGGCCATTGCAGCTGTAAATGGATTTGCCCTGGGGGGAGGGTTAGAAGCAGCTCTTGGCTGTGATTTCATTTATGCATCTGATAAAGCGCTTTTTGGCCTGCCCGAAATCAACCTGGGATTGATTCCAGGATTTGGCGGGACACAGAGACTGGCAAGACGAATAGGCTCAAACCGTGCAAAAGAAATGATTTTTACCGGTAAAAACATTAATGCCCAGAAAGCCCTGGAATATGGCATTATCAATAAAATCTGCGAGCCGGAAAACCTCATGGACGAAGTCTTGAAAACAGCCAACCTCATTGCCACTAAAGGAAAGGTCGCATTAAGATCTGCAAAGGAAGTCGTTCAAATCGGCCTGAATTCTGATCTTGAAACCGGATGCAGAATTGAAAATAATGTCTTTGGCCTTACTATGGCAAGTGAAGATGCAAAAGAAGGAACCCATGCCTTTCTTGAAAAAAGAAAGGCTGTGTTCAAAGGAGAACGGTATTAGATAAAAGGAGTTGCCATCATGTTTATTGAACAAATATCCATATTTATTGAAAACAAGGAAGGAAGGCTTGCAGAAGTTACTGCTATATTAAGGGATGCCAATGTCAATATAAGAGCATTGTCTCTTGCTGACACCACTGATTTTGGTGTTTTTCGCTTAATTGTGGATAACAATGAAGCAGCAGAAAAAGCATTACAAAAAGAGGGTTTTAAAGTGGGGAAAACCCAGGTTCTGGCGGTTGAAGTGCAGGATGAGCCAGGCGGATTAAATAAAATTTTAGATCCATTTTTAGAAAATGAAGTCAATCTGGAATACATGTATGCATTTGCAAATCCAAAAGGCAAAACCGCCATCATGATTTTTAGGTTTGATGATCATGATAAGGCATTAAAAATTCTTGCCCAAAAAAATATTAAAGTCTTCAGCAGCCAGGAACTCAGTAATTTAAAAAACAAAAAGGGTGTAAAATAAAATATTTTACACCCTTTTTATTAGAAACAGTTTTAAATAGTATGGCTTAACCCATGGTAGCAATCGCACCTTTAAGTGCAGGATGAGCATACATAAGAATCAGAGCAACAACCAGTGCATAGATACAAAGAGACTCGATCATTGCAAGACCGATCAGCATGTTAACCTGGATTTTACCTGCTGCTTCAGGGTTTCTTGAAATACCGCTCATTGCGCCACTAAGCCCCAAACCCTGACCAATGCCGCAACCAAAAGCTGCTATACCAATGGCAAGACCTGCTGCCCATACACTACCAACTAGAAATTCCATGTTTTACTCCTTATTACAATTTAATAAATTAATATAAAAATAACGGGCTTCTTCCCAGTTCCCGTAAAACGCCTTACTTGTAAACTATTGCCTGTTAATGTG
>JAHJDU010000059.1 GCA_018812385.1 Pseudomonadota bacterium | reverse complement strand
TATCAATATTATCAATATAAATCCTGTCAATAATATCAGTGTCTTTGTACTTGAGTAATAAGAAATATCAGTCCTGTGCATCTTTCTGTCGTTCTGGAAATGAATCATTCCATGATAGTAGTTTCATAATAACCATTCCTGGAATTGTTGGAACTTTTATTTCAAGGAAGGGCTCTTTGGAGATAATTATCTGTGTTGAGTAGTTATATGCGTCTTCAAATCCTGAAACACTCATCACTGTGGTATGTTCAGGTGGCCAAGAAATAAGATTCTGATCATCAGAGATTTTTCCAAAAGGGACAATATCAATAATCGTCTCACCATATTCAAAACGCTGCTTTTGTTTTGATTTTTTAAAACCTTGTGCGTTTGATAGTACGTTCTCTATCTTCTCATATAATTCCCAGCTTTCTATTCTAACTGCGAAATCGATATCCATCGTCCTCCTGGGCGCTGGGATTCCATGTAAATACTCTAAAACAAAGTCTCGCGCCGAGGCACCTACGATAAAAAACCTTACACCAAGCTCATCCAACATTTTTTTTATATGCAGGATTGCACTTTTATGCTCAGGATCAACCTTATGTGAAATGTCCAAGGATATATTTATCATAAATCAACTTTGCAGTTTCAATTTTCCTTTGATTTTTAAATTCCAGAAGATCGGCATATATCAAAACGGGATGAACGATATCTTTCTTTTTGAAATATGTATCTTCAGGCCAAAATTGTTGAAATATAAAGATATTACCATCTTCGGCTTTTCTCAATCTATTCTGGATAATGATGTTTGTTAAATACTCTTCATCTGCGTAGATGATGAATTCTTCTGGCTTTAAATATTTTGTTAGCTTATATGCCGCGACTTCACCTCCCCACTGAGCATTATTGGCTTTGAGCAGTGCATGTCTCCAAAAATCTGCCGGCCCTTCAAACCTACCTAACAGCATTTTGTATTTTAACCTTTCAGGGTACTCCAGACACCACCGGTCCAACAAATCTTTCTTATCAACTATTTTTTTCCCTTGCCGACCCATTTCGATTATATGTCCTTGATTTTCAAGGTTCTGAATTACATTTCCTACAGTTCCCAAGGCGACACCTGCATGATTTGCAATAACCCGATGTGGTTTGACAATTAAATTTTGATTACGCAAAAGTGCATAAATTAATTTCAAACCCGTTTTTGTGAATGGAGTGTCACCCCTGCTTTTAAAATTCAGTGCTTTGTCTTTCTTGCCTTTTATGAAAAAAATTGCAGGGAAACAGTTGATATATGCATTGCCAGCCATATCGATGAAATTAATATCATTTTGCTTCAGCTCTTCTGCCATGGTTGGGTTTACAAATTTTGTAACCAACAACTGTTTATACCCATATGGAATATAAGGTCTGTAATTTAACAAAATGCCAAGAAGAGTCCTGTTAACAAAAGGCTTTACTTCAACGCAAAATTTCAATTCTATTTCGCGTATTTGAATTTTAATATACGCATCCGCTCTGAAATCGCCAACAATGGTTTCTAAATCTTTCAGCTCTGTCTCTATTTCAATACCTATGCTTTCTTCAAAAGCATTTAGGGCCATTGTTAATACCTTACGTTCCATTAACTCGAATCTCCGATTTTGTTCAAATTTAATAGTCGTTCATATAAATTGAACATATAAAAAAATTGAACGAACGTCAACAGCTTATTTAATTATTGGCATATTTAATTATATGTTCAAAAAAATATTATGTTCAAAAATCATGAACGCTATTAAAAAATGAACGAATATCAGCAGAAGAATTGATCATAAAATTTATGAAATACCCGGGCTAAAGAATATCAGCATAAATCTGGGGTAATCCGGCCTGTTTGATTTTCATGGCAGTATGATGATAATTGTATGTTACAAATCGTGGTTCAACCGTGCTCTTTTGAATATTCCAGATGACATAGGTGGCTTCATGGACTCCGTGTCTTGGCTGCCCCACACTGCCAGCATTGATGATGTATTGTTTGTCATCTAACAGAGAAATCTTTTGGGTGAATTCTTTCTTTTTAAGGCCCTTATTACCAAATTCATAGATTTTCAGCAGATGCGTATGCCCGACAAAGACAATGCGTGCGTGAATCATTTTAGCGCGTTTGATCAGCTGGGCATCAGATAGGTTAAAGATATATCCATCAATTAAATTTGAAGAGATGCCATGGATAAATAACGCCCCATACAATTCCAGGCTTGAATCCAATGAAGAAATGTATTGTATTGAGCTGTTTGATAATTTTTTGCGGTTGATATCTAGGGCCGTGATGGCATTTAGATTAAATAACCTTTTATAGCTCTCGTTGAGGATGGCGAATTCGTGATTGCCGCGTATTGATGTAACTAAATAGGATTTCAGCTTCAAAAGAACGTCTTCAGGATCAGGGCCATACCCGATATTATCACCCAGTGAAATAATTTTTTGTATTGATTGTTCGGATATGTCATTCAATACAGATGTTAATGCTTCAAGGTTGCTGTGAATGTCGGAAATAACTGCCAGTTTGTCCATAAGCGGCTCCAATATATTGGTCATACTGCATTTGTTTAATATTGTACCAAATTTAAAAGCATTTGAAAAATGATCCTTTCCCAAAAAAGTGGACACAGGGTTAAACCACTTTTTTTTGGGGGAGGGATCAGCTGACGTATATTTTTGGTATCCTTAAAAATTCAGGCTTTAAAATATTCCACCTTAGGATAATTATCCTTAACTTCAAGAGGGACTTATTTTCAACCAAATATATTATAAAAACCACTGTGGGGAAGGGTCTAAAATTAAGCTTATCAAAAAATAAAGTTTACTGGTCCACTATAGCTCACAGGGTTAGCAATTAATTTACGCTGCTTCGCTGTTAGTTGGCTGAAAATTTTAGGCGAAGAACTTTTTCTCCTGTTTGCTCATGTATCTTTTCTTCAACTATCTTGAATCCATATTTGGTGTAAAAATCACGTCCAATTAAATTCTTTTCAAAGACATCAACAAATAGGTCCCCGTGAAGTTCTTGGGCTTTGTCTACCATCATTTTGCCAAGCTTCTTTCCATGGTGAGTCGGTTGAAGGAATAATCCTCCAACTTCATTTCCGATGAGTGCGATGAATCCGACAACTATATTGCCCTCTTCTACAACCCATGTATCAGCATTCGGGAGATATAATTCCTGTATATTTATCATTTCCTGAGTTTGGAAATCTTCAGGCAAGAAAGGATGTGCTATTTTTTGAGTGTTTTCCCATGAGGATAGGACTGCCTCTAAATCTGTATCTTTGTATTGTCGGATTATTTGCAAGATTAAATTCCTTTGTTGCTAACCATTGATTATCAGGTCTACTTGCCTTTCTATTGTATAGAAAAAGTTACTATCAGGGCAAATTTATATTGTAACCGTTCACGGGCAATAATCGGTTTGAATTCAATATTTACTAAGTCACCGCAATTTTTTTGAGAAATAATTTGCGTTCCAGTTCCTGATAGTTTATA
>JAHJDU010000058.1 GCA_018812385.1 Pseudomonadota bacterium | reverse complement strand
TCGAAAGATGGGAGCATATAAAACACTTTTAATACTTAGTTCAAATTAAATAAAACTCATTATACAGCATATAGTACTGTGTAAGACATAAAATTCCAGACTGAGTTTTCAACTATATGGGAGAAAGTATAATCGATTTCATCAAAATTCCATTACGGTATATTGGAGATACACTTTCATCAAATTTAATGGATATCTTTTAAATTTTAACCGAACAAAAGTCATAACTTGCAACTAATCTTAAGTTTCCATATTTTCAACAATCCAAATAGTATCCTTAAGGTCCAGGGAATTGTCTTGGATAAATTTTTAATCAGCTGTTTCCACATATCATAGTCTTTATTATCCCTGCACTGGCCCCATTGAAACTTATGGGCCTCATGGCACAGGGCATGGGTGGAACGTAATGATATTATTTATATTAAGTTCAGATCAATCACCAGATTTTTTTTTTAAGGATATTTAGTTTACCTTTGAGTCTTGTTTTTCGTCTGAAAAACTAAACTCAACCCGGTCAATTATCCTGTCTTCAGGGTCAAGCTGATTGAGTTTTACCATTTCAAAACCGTCCACCTCGATAAAGACATTTCCTTGTTTATCAACCAGTTTCAGGTCATAGGTATTGGTTTCCTCGCCTGAGGCCATCTTCTGGGTGATACAAAAATATTCCCTGTTTTTTTCAAGGTCTTTGTAAAATTTCAAGGCCTTTATTTTATAGGGCAGAACTGTCCTTGAAGTGGTAAAAAACTCAAGAAGGCCGCCCGTCTGGAACATGGCATCAACCAGGATGGGAGCTGCCACAAAATTGGGATCTTTCACTCCTTTAAAAAACTCTTTTGTGCTTTTATCTTCCATGGTTGTGACCAATGTTTTGCCGTCAAAGGAGTTAATATCCGTTATGGTGCCAAAAAGGCCGAACATGAACAGGCGCTTGGGGTGATACACAAGAGTTTCAAGATCGCCTTCCCAGAATACGGGATTAAATACCGGCAGTTTGATTTTTTTTGCCTTTAAAGGCTTTTGGGCAAACCTGTATTTGCCTTCATAGTGAAGCTTAGCATCCCCCATGACAATTCCTTGAGGATTCTTGAACTGGGAAGTTATCCTGCAGTCAAATAGGTCTTCTCCATCATAATTTCCTGAAATCAAAAGCTCCTTGGGACGCCCCTTTAAAAGTTTGATCCCATAGGGAATATGAAAATCGGTCAATTCAACAAAATGGGCCTTCTCTTTGGACAGGGATTTGGCGACTTCTGCCATGGTTTCAATGCCTGTGGCGCCAAGGAAAAGAGGTACATCTTCCATGGTATGGTCATGAAGGAATACATCCCTTTCAACATCCAACACCCTTGAATAGGTTACCCCTGTCGGGGTTTTTTCCACTGGGATATCCAGAAACGGAAACTTATCATCCCCCGGGTCTCCCAGAAGACCGTCCGTGTCAAAGGAATAATCAAGGCCGGAAAATACCATTTCAGATTCAGTCTTATCCAAAAGATCTGCCATAAAGAACTTGACCCCCTGCTCCATTGGAAGGAACTGGATGCCTCTTTCCTCAAGCACTTTTTTCACTGTTGGATTGGTTGCCATGCCAACGCCACCCCAGGCTGTCCATGCATAGACCTTATAGGTTCTTTCAGGATGAAGCTGTTTCTGCTGAAAAAGAGTTTTCCCGAGGAAATCATTGGCTGCAGTATAATCCACCTGGCCTTCATTCCCAAAACGAGCTGTGACCGAAGAAAAAGTAAAAAAGTATTTATACTCCCTGTCCTTAAAAGCCTGTAATAGATTTTGCATCCCTTTAACCTTGACATCCACCACCAGCTCAAAGGACCAGAGTTCCTTTTTGGGGATAAACTGGCTCATTTCCATGCCTGCTGCGTGGAAAATTCCATCAATTCTGTCATACTTATCGCAAGCAGCCTTTACGGCTTTTGCATCTGTCACATCCACACAATTGTATTCAACACTGACACCAAAAGACTGCAGGTATTCAATATTTTCAAGCGCCTGCCGGACCCTCATCAGGCGATCAAGAGCCCGCTTTATTTCAACGGGTTTTACTCCTGGCATATCGTCTCTAAGCATTGCCATTAGCTCAACTTCTGTAAATGTTTTATCCAGATATTTTGGATCAGTACTGTAAATATCATTGATATCCAGGATAATCAGGTTGGTCTTATACTTTGCAACCAGTTTTTTAATAATTTCATAGGTAATGCCACCGGCTCCCCCTGTCACAAGCAAGGTATCATTGTCTGAAATTATTTTTTGTGTTTTATCTGCTATGGAGGGTTTCATGGAGATGACATACCTCTTTTTATTCTTATATCCCACCTCTACCCTTGTATCATCAGACAACAGCTCATTTAAGAAAAGGTCTGTGATCTTATCGATATTTTTTTCAGGCTGTCTATATGAAAAGTCCACCACCTTGACCAGGGTATCAGGCAGCTCTTTGTTCGCTGTTTTCATAAGACCTGCAAGACCGGCAAACATGGGATGAATATCACCGCAGTCTTCCATATATGGGAATACAACGGAATCAAATGTAAGAGCTCCAATGATATTTTCTTTTTGATCAAGGGTTTCAAACAGAGCTTTGATCATGACAAAAAAAGATTTGATTGTCGTGTTAAGGGACTCGTCTGAACCTGCTTTCTGGTTTTTCCTGTCAAAATAGAAATCAAGGGGTGCCAGATGGATAAACCCATTTATATCAGGATATGCTTTTTTAAATTCTTCCACCCTTTTTTCTGTGGCTTTCACATCGGTCAAGTCAAACTTGAAATCAGCCCCTTTGCTGCCAATGGTGATGACCTGCCCCTTTTTTTCTTTTATTTTCTTGATAACCGCCTTGGCAAATCCGTGGTTGTCAAGGGAGACAATGACTTTTTTGCCTTTATAATCCTTTTTGGAAAGCTTAGGAATCTTGGATTCCACCGCTCTTACAATCAACCGTTTGATGAGGGATGCAGGATCAGGAAATTCATCATCTTCATTTAAAGGTACAACTAAGGCTTTTGCCTGGTTTTTTCCATCGCTTTCCACGGGAGTTGCCAATTCTGTCTGGGTCTTTTGCACAGCTTTTGCCCGGATAGCAATATAGTCGGACAATTTTGCAATGGTGTTCAGATCCCTGAGCTTTAAATCGTCTGGTACTGAAAAGCCGAAATGCGAGGCTAATTTGGCAAAAATCTCAACCTGTTTTACTGTATCTACACCAAGATCTGCCTCAAGATCCAGATCAGGTTCCAGCATGTCGGCTGTGTATCCGGTCTGGACTGCAATCACCTCTTTAACCATTGCTGTCACATCCTCTTCTTGAGCCGGTACAACTATTGCCACAGGGGCGGATTCCGGCACCTCTGCCAGGTTTTTTGTCTCAACAGGTCTGTCTGCCCTGGACTGGATATACTCCCCAAGTTTGGCAATGGTGTTAAGATCCCGGAGTTTCAGATCATCTGGTACTGAAAAGCCGAAATGCGAGGCTAATTTGGCAAAAATCTCAACCTGTTTCACTGTATCCACCCCAAGATCTGCCTCAAGATCCAGATCAGGTTCCAGCATGTCGGCTGTGTATCCAGTCTGGGCAGCAATAATTGACTTAACTATTTCAATGGCAGGAAGTTGCGCAGATACATCCATACCTGTCTTTTTAACAGCTTTGGCTTCAACTTCTACTGGTATTTCTTTTATAGTTGCAACGGGTGCAGGTACTGCCGTCATGGCAGGTATAGCTATTTTTGCAGGTATCGCAACTTTTTTTGTTTCTTTTGTAGCCTGTTGCAAGACTTCCCCGCCGGCCAAGGCACAAAGGGTATTATCAATAATTTTAAGTTCAGGATTTTGTGATCCAGTGATTTGTTTTATCCAGTTCTGATATATCACATTGCCTTCAACCAAATTTTCCTCTACCCGCTTGACAAACATAAAAGCAAAATGAGAACCAAACCCGGCAGCCAGATGGAGACCATACTCAGAATTAATTTTCTCCTGGCCTGAAAAATTGAGTTTCTTAAAATGCTCGGGTATTTTTCTTAAGTTTGCTATGGGAGGGGCTTTTCTTT
>JAHJDU010000645.1 GCA_018812385.1 Pseudomonadota bacterium | reverse complement strand
GACCAGTGTTCAGTGACAATTTTTTGACGGTGAAAGCCAAATGACTGATGACTCAATCCAAAATTCAAAATAGTATGGAGGTAAATTCATGGCCAATGAAAAAATTTTAGTTGTGGATGATGAGAAAATCATCAGAACGCTTCTCAAGAAGACCTTGGAGGATGAGGGTTACAATGTTGACCTTGCAGTGAGTGGGACAGAGGGCCTGGATAAGATAAAGGAGAGAAAATTCGATCTGGTTCTTCTGGATATAAGGCTGATTGATGAAAACGGGGTGGAGATCCTGAGAAAGATTAAAGAGCTAAGGCCCGATATGATAGCCATCATGATGACAGCATATGCCTCTATTGAGACTGCTAAGGATTCCATGAAAGAAGGGGCCTTCAGCTATATTCAGAAACCCCTTGACCCCGATGTCGTAATCTTAGTGGTCAAGGAGGCTCTGGGAAAGAGGGCAGCAGACAGGGAAGTCCTGGAATCGCTTGAAAAATGCAATATCTTAGTGATAGACGATGATGAGATCATCTGCAAACTCCTGAAAAAGACCCTGACAGACGAAGGATACCGGGTTGAGACGGCAGGAGACGGTTATGAGGCCCTCAAGAAAATAAAAGAAGGCTCCTTTGATATCATGCTTGTGAACCTGATAATGGAAGGGATGGCCGGCTTGGAGGTGCTGAGGGCGGTAAGGGAAATTGATCCTGAGGTAATGGCCATTATAATCACGGCCCATCCGAGTATTGAGACCGTTGTAAAGTCGATAAGGGAGGGTGCCTATGACTATATTATCAAACCGATTGACCCGGATGAGGTCTTGGCCTCTGTCAGGCGTGGATGGGAGAAGCAAAGACTGAAGATCCAGAATAAACAGCTCCTTAACAGACTCCAGCTTGCCAATAATGAATTAAGAGAATCGTATAACACCTTGAAAAAGACCAGGGATCAACTTATAGAGGCTGAAAAGCTGCGAGCCCTGGGGCAGATGGCCTCGGGCGTGGCCCACGAGTTTAACAACCTCCTGGCCGTTGTCCTTGGAAATATCCAGCTTCTGAAAATGGAGTTATCCGGCCATGAGGGAAAAGAAGAAAGCGAATTAATCCACCAGACAATGGAGATGCTTGATACCATTGAGAAGGCAGCCTCTGATGGGACCGAAGTGGTTCGCCGGGTCCAGGAATATGCCAGGATTAGAAAGGATAAATTCCATACACCAGTCAATCTCAATGATATGGTTGAAAATAGTGTTAAGTTTCTCAAATCGAGGTGGAAAGATGAGGCTGACAAAAAAAAGATAACCATAAATTTAAAAACATACCTGTCTGATATCCCTCCAATTTTAGGGAATGAATCAGAGTTAAGGCAGGTCATGATCAATCTCATTATCAACTCTATCGATGCAATGCCGGAAGGGGGTGATATCAACGTCCGGACAGGGAGAGATGGTGAGGATGTAAAGGTGATCATAGAGGATACAGGGATCGGGATATCAAAGGAAAACTCAGCCAAGGTATTTGATCCCTTTTTCAGCACCAAAGATTTTAAGGGGACCGGTCTCGGTCTGAGTGTCGCATATGGGATTGTAAAAAGACATGATGGCAAAATAGCATTGGAAAGCGTCCCTGGAAAGGGAACGACCTTTATCCTCACCTTTCCTGCTGGCCATGAGAAAGAAGAGAAAGAGGAAGCATCTCCCGGGCCCGCGCTCAAGAAGGCCAGGATCTTGGTAATTGATGATGATGAGCTTGTTCGGAACGTTTTGTCCCGAATGATGAGCGCCATGGGCCATGAAGTGGAGGTCGCCTTGAGCGGCAGGGAAGGGTTGACCCTTTTTCACAGGGCAATGGAATCAAGCCCCTTTGGCCTTGTATTCACGGATCTAGGGATGCCGAAGATGAACGGCTGGGAGGTGGCCGGTGAGGTGAAAAAGCTCAGCCCGGCCACGCCGGTAGCCCTGATCACTGGCTGGGGGCTTGAAGTGGACCGGGATGAGATGAAAAGGCAAGGAGTGGACCTGATCATTACAAAGCCGGTCACTATGAAGGAGTTGGCCGGTCTGATTCAGGAAGCAATGCTGACAAAGATTTGAATGAGTTTTTTGTAAAACCGGCCTTGGAGTTTTAATTTTAATTTATTTTAACCCAGCACTTCACGTATCTTTTGGGCAAGATCCTTAACAACAATCGGCTTCAATAGAAAGCCCTTAATGCCCATAGATGCCGCTTTTTTTTCAGATATGGTTTCGCTGAATCCTGTACAGAGCAATATGGGAATATCAGGGCGTATTTTAATCAGTTCACCCGATAGTTTATCTCCAGACATATTTGGCATTGCAGTATCAGTGATAACCAGGTCAAATCTATCAGGATTTGCACGAAAAGCTTCGAGTGCTTCAAGGCTGCTGGTACGTGAAGTAACTTGATAACCCAAACGCTCCAGCACCTGTTTTTCTATTGTAAGGATCGCTTCTTCATCATCCACGAGCAGAATTTGTTCATTACCGCAGGCAATTGGTTCTTTCGGTTGGACACTCTGTTCTTCAGAAGAACTCTTCTCTACAGGAAAATAGACATTAAATTCACTGCCTTTGCCAGGCTCACTATGCACCCGGATAGTTCCCCCCATTTTATTAACAATACCATGCACCACTGAAAGTCCCATTCCAGTACCTTTACCTTTTTCTTTGGTGGTAAAAAACGGATCAAAGATTTTTTCTATTAACTCTTTATTCATACCTATGCCTGTATCAGCTATGGTCAGGCAGGCATAAACTCCGGGTGCCATAATCTGGCTTGGCACGTCCTGCTTATCGATTTCGATTTCTTTAAGGCCTACTCTCAGTTCACCGCCTGTTTCTTCCATGGCATGATACGCATTGGTTACAAGATTCATTATAATTTGATGAATTTGTGTGGGATCAGCTCTGATTACTCCACAGTCAGGATTGATATCATGTTTGATTTCAACTATTGTGGAGATTGTAGACCTGATAAGTTTTAATGATTCCTTGACAATAGGCTGCACCTTCATCAGTATCAATTCACTGCTATCTTGACGAGAAAATGCAAGGATCTGTTTTACTAAGCTTTTGGCTCTTAAGGCGGCAGTATTAATTGCCTTCAGATTACCAATGGATGGACTGTCGTCAGGGGTATCCATTAAAAGCAGCTCTGTATGACCCAGGATAGGAAAAAGAATATTATTAAAATCATGGGCAATGCCGCCGGCAAGGGTGCCGATAGCTTCCATTTTCTGGGACTGTTGAAGTTGAGTTTCAAGTTTTCGTTGTTCAGTAATATCCCGGCCAAAACTTATTGTTCCATGGACTATTCCATTTTTCAATATGGGGGCAGTATTTACTGAAATAGTGAGTATGTCTTTAGTTTGCTTTTTAATTCTTGCTTCGTATTGAAGAGATTCTCCTTTGAGGCTTTTTTGAAAAACCCTCTCAACCATTGGTAAATCTTCCTCTACAATGAGGGAGGCAAATGATTTCCCAATCCAGTCATTCAGCTTTTCCCCGGAAACTTTTTCAGCTTGATCATTAAAAAATGTAAAATTACCCGCTTTATCTAAAGTCCATATCATATCATTAGAAAGTTCAATCATTGTTCGATATTTTTCTTCTGATTGTCTTAAGATGTCTTCTGCCCGCCTGCGCTCGGTGATCTCACGTGAAACTCCCAGGAGCCCAACAAGTCGGCCTTCTGGGTCGCGCAGGCCCGTGACTTTGATCTCGGTCCAGACTGTGGAACTGTCTTTACAATAGTTTTCTAGTTCCAGGGTCCTCGACCGGGAAAGATCCTTTTGCCCTATCTCTTCAGCGGCCATTTCTTCTGCAAAGGCCTTCATGGCAGTCTCAAAAGAGGCAGGGGTCAAAATCTTTTCCAATGGCTGGGCCATGGCTTCCTCAACGCTGTAACCGCGCATACGCGTAACCGATGGACTCATATAGATAGGCCACAGGTTCATATCCAGGGTCCAGATGACATCTGTCACGTTCTCGGCGAGTAGACGGTAATGCTCCTTGCTCTTTTGCAATGCCTCTGTGCGGTCTTGCACCAGTTCCTCCAGGTGATCGCTGTGTTTTGCCAACTCCTCCTCAGTTCGCTTGCGCACGGTGTTCTCGCTTTGTAATTTTTCAACCATCGTCTTTAATTTAACGGTCATTGCATTGAAAGAATTTGCCATGGATTCGATCTCGTCCCCGGTCCTGACCATCGCTCTCTGATCAAGGTCACCGGCCGCCACCAGTTGTGCCGCTTTTGAAACTGTATTCACAGAACCCGCAATGCGCGAACCCTGTCTTACTCCAAAGGCTAAAACAAATATAATGGCAAGAAGGATAACTGCTGACAAAATGTATAGACTTTTCATGGAATCCTGATTTGCCAATTTCAGCCTGTGGTTGGCTGCCGCAACATTGGCATCATGTAATTCATCAAGCTTATGCATTGCTTCTCGAGCCGCCATACCGCCAGCCCCTGTTTTTCTGGCCAGGGAAAATGCTTCCTCGTCACGGTTAGCCAGGCTAAGGGGCACAACCTGTTCACGCCAGGTTCTCAAATACGTTTCCCAGGCAGTACGAAAGTCTGCAAGTTTATCAAGGGTTGCCTGATCTTCGAATATGTTTTCTAAAGTATTGAGGTCAATGTTTACCTTGTCTATCCAATCAGCCATCTCTGACTCGTACCGATTCATATCATCAATAGAGTGGGTTACCAGGTGTAACAGTGAATTAGCTCGGACAAGGCCGACCCTCCGGCCCACGTCACCCATTATGTTTGCCGGTTTTATATCCTTTTCAATGATGTTGTCCATGCGGTCCTGGATGGTCTTTGAAGTATATATGCCCACCAATCCTACAACGACCATCAAAAGAAGTACGATACCAAAACTCCCAATAAGTTTAACGCGAAGATTAAGCTTCATGATTCTTCCTCATTCCTCCATTCCTCTATAAGTTTGAGCAAGTCGATGGTCTTAAGATTTTTAAATTTTCGATCAATTTTTCAACGTAAACAACATTATATTACTATATTTAATTTGTAAACTATAAAAATTCAATTTTAATACTTTATTTTCCCAATAAAGGGATAATAGTCACACAAAATAGGGGACAGACCACGGAAAACAGGGGACAGACCACTGTTTTTGCTGGTATCAGCATCGCACTGTGCCTGTTCCGAGAGCGGAGTCTTTTAATGGGAATGAACAACTTGAGTCAGTGTATCTGCCACCCATTTGTTGAGACTTTTTCCGTCATGGGCCGCAGCAGCGGCAATTTCACCATGTATATCAGGAGGGACGCGCAGAGTCAGTTTGCCCGAGTATTCTTTTTGCGGTTTTTCACCACGTTGGTGGCATACATCCAAATAATGGTTGATGGCATTGTGAAAATCCGTGGTCAACTCTGACACAGTTTCGCCATGAAAGCCTATTATGTCTCTTACACTAAGCACACGGCCGAAAAAAATATTGTCATCTGGGTCAAATTCAATCCGCGCTGTAAACCCCTTGTAGGAAAGAGTGTTCTTCATGGTTCTACTCCTATTTTTTGTAAAAATTCACGAGTATTTTCCACTTGGTATTTTTTCGCTTCCTTGCCTGGATGCGGACGGTGGAAAAACGCTGTTTTGCCGGAAATGCTAACAGACATGCGCGATCCGGCCCCTTCCTTTACTCCCCCACCTATGGAAATCAGCAGGGACTCAATATCCGCAAATTTAATATTGGCCAAAATGCCAGCTATGGCAAAATGGCCAAATAGCGATTTCTCCAAAGGCTTTTCGATATTTAATTTATTTTAGATATCCTTTTAATAATCAAGAGAAGAAACTTCCAGGGCATGCTTTTGAATAAAGTTTCTTCTGGGTTCCACTTCCTCACCCATCAGAAGGGTGAAAATTTCATCGGCTTTTTCAGCATCTTCTATCTCCACCCGAAGCATATTCCTTTTTTCAGGATTCATGGTGGTTTCCCAGAGCTCATCTGCATTCATTTCACCCAGACCTTTGTAGCGCTGGGTATTGATCCCTTTTTTAGCTTCTAACATGACAAACTCAAACAGGCTGCCAGTATCATTAAAAGTATATTCTTTTTTTACCTGGGCTTCTGATTGCCTGGAAGATATGGAAAAAGGCGGTTTGTCAAAATGTTTAATCCTTTCATACCCCTTTAACATTCTTTGATAATCGTTGGTGGCAAGAATTTCTCTGCCAACCCTCAAAAGGGTTTGTTTTTCTTCTTTTTCATATATATCCATTTCAAAGATGTTTCTTTCCGGATCATACTCGATTTCGCCAGAAATATATCCGAGTTTCTTAAGATCTTCTGAAAGCAAAATAAAATTTTGCTCTTCCTCAAGAAAAAATTTATCTTTTACGCCGTTTTTAATCAAAGCAAGTAAAAGAGTTGTATCCATATCTCTTTTTTTTAATTGATTAACTGCATCATAATAATCGGATAACTTTTCCATAAAAGAATAAAAGTCTTCTTCTAAAAGCGGCTTTGTGTTCCCATTTAGAAAAATGTCTTTTTGCCCGGTAATTCTCTTGACCAGATAATTGGAATATTCTTCCTCATTTTTCAGGTATACACCACTTTTCCTTGAACCGACCCGGAAAAGAGGCGGCTGGGCAATATATAGATATCCCTTTGAAATCAAATCCGGCATCTGCCTGAAAAAGAAGGTTAACAACAGGGTTCTGATATGAGATCCATCAACATCCGCATCCGTCATTATCACAATTTTATGATACCTGATTTTTTCAATATCATACTCTTCGCTACCAACACCGGTTCCAAGAACCGTAATAATGTTCTTGATTTCCTCACTTCGCAGAAGTTTATCAAATCTGGCTTTTTCAACATTCAGGATTTTTCCCTTGAGGGGAAGTATGGCCTGGAAGCGTCTGTCTCTGCCTTGTTTGGCACTGCCCCCGGCAGAATCTCCCTCCACAAGAAATAATTCCCTTTCAGCAGGGTCTGCATACTGGCATTCAGCCAGTTTTCCCGGTAATGTTGAATCCATAAGGGTGCCTTTTTTCCTGGCAAGATCCCTGGCTCTTTTGGCAGCATCTCTAGCTCTTGCCGCATCAACACCCTTGGAAATAATTTTCCTTGCGACTATTGGATTTTCCTCAAGATAATGACCCAGTTTTTCATTGAGAAGAGATTCAACAATCCCTTTAATTTCGCTGTTTCCAAGTTTGGTTTTTGTCTGACCTTCAAACTGCGGTTCCATCAATTTTACAGATATAATAACAGAAAGACCTTCTCTCATGTCATCGCCACTGATTTTTATACTCTGCATATTTTTAGGCAGGTTGTTTGATCCTGAAGTAATATATGAATTAACTGTACGGGTTAAAGCACTTTTAAAGCCTGACACATGCGCTCCACCTTCAAGGGTCTTGATATTATTTGCAAATGAATAAAGTTTTTCCTTAAATGTATCATTATATTGAATAGCTACTTCAATCTGAACATCCTTTTTCTCCCCTTCAATATGAATGGGATCATGCAAAGCTATACTGGACCGGTTAAGATACTCTACAAAAGAAACAATTCCGCCTTCATAGTAAAAATCTTCTTTTTCAGCAGACCGTTCATCTTCAATAATTATTCTGAGGCCTTTATTTAAAAAGGCAAGTTCTCTCATTCTCCGGGAAAGGGTCTCTAAGACAAATTCATTCTCGTTCATTATTTCAAAATCAGGACGGAATGTAATCTTTGTTCCCCTTTTATCAGTATCCCCTTTAATGGCCAGTTCGGTCAGAACCTTTCCTTTGGAATAGGACTGATAATAAATTTTTCCATTTTTATAAACTTCCATTTCAAGGAGCTGGGAAAGGGCATTCACAACGGAAATTCCCACCCCGTGCAACCCGCCGGATACTTTATAGGAGTCTTTATCAAACTTACCCCCGGCATGGAGCTTGGTCATGACCACTTCGCAGGCAGGTATGTGCTCTGTTTCATGCATTTCAACAGGAATCCCGCGGCCGTTATCTTCCACACTTACGCGCATATCCGGATGGATGGTCACAAGGATCTTATCGCATTGTCCTGCCATGGCCTCGTCAATGCTATTATCCACAACTTCATAGACCAGGTGGTGAAGGCCCTGAAGGTCAACATTACCTATATACATGGATGGTCTTTTCCGCACAGCTTCAAGGCCTTCAAGTACTTTTATACTACTAGAATTATACTCTTTATTTACTTTATTTTCATTCATCATGATATATGCATCGCCATTATTACACAAACAAGTTTATCATCATCAAGTCCCCTGATAATACAGGGGCTTTTACTGTCTTTAATATTTATAACAACAATAGGATCTTGAAAAAGACTCAGGGCATCAATAAAATATCTCGGGTTAAAGCCACTTTTAATCTCTTCACCCGTATATGAAATCATCATCCTTTCTTTTGATTCACCTATTTCAGGGTTGGTAATAGTAACCACCAACTCATTTTCCTTGAAATTTAAAATCACGCTTTTGTAATCATCTGAGGTTAAAATAGATACCCGCTTCATCAGGGTTGAAAACATGGTTCTGTCAATTTCAATGGGAATCATTTCTTCATTATTTATTATTGGTTTATAATCAGGATATTCTCCTTCAAGAAGTTTTATCATGATGGACTCATTTTTATTCTGAAAAATAAAATGATTGTCCTGAATTCCCACATTTATGCCATCTTTACTGGTGTCAATAAATTTACTCAATTCAGACAACCCTTTTTTAGGAATAATCACACTTTCATCAGGTAGTGCAAGTTCTCCTTTGAATTGAGCATCACAACAATGAAGCCTTCTTGAATCCGTTGACACTATTCTTATGGTTTCTTTATCATCTATTGATATTTTTTCAATCAGGGATCCCAGGACATATATTCGTTTTTCTTCACCTGAATAACTAACAATAGATGCTACATCAACCATCTTTTTCATATCTTTGGAATTGATTTCAATAAAATCTATATTTTCTATAACCGGGGTTTCAGGAAAATTATCATAATCTGAAGATACAATATGATAAATACTGTCTCCTTCTCCAATTTCCACCCACCTGTTTTCAATTTCATTAATTAAAATTTTATTATCAGGGTATTCTCTGATAATTTCAAAAAACTTTTTAGAATTAATGGATAAAAAGCCTTCTGTTTCCACCTGGGCGTTATAGGTTCCAAGAAAAACTGTTTCAAGATCATTGGCCGTGATAGTAATCTGTGATCCCATTGCTTTGATAAGAATATCAGATGTAATGGTCAGATTGGTTTTTCTTCCAGTCAAGCCCTGGATTTTTGAAAGAACATCCAAAATTTCTTTTTTATCAAACG